>CALBXO010000928.1 GCA_937890335.1 uncultured Pseudomonadota bacterium
AACAACGGCGCCAACAACGGCGCCAACAACGGCGCCAACAACGGCGACGACCCGATTGTGGTCTGCGAGGGCTACTGCACCCGCATCGCCACCGAGTGCGAGCAGGACTTCCTGGATGCGTTCTGCCCGGCCGAGGCGATCACAGCGCTCGAGGAGGGCTGCATCGAGGCCTGCCAGGACGAGGATGCCCGCACGCAGATCAACGCCGTCGGCAACCTGCCGTGTGGTACGGTCGTGCCCCTGGCAATCGACGGCTTTGGCATCGGCGACATCTGTGTAGACCCGAACGAGGCCTACCAATTTGTCGATTCGGCGCCGGAGGACTACACGCAGGTGGACCGCATGGGTATGCCGACCGTGAACACAGTGCTCGTGTCCTCCAAGGACGCGTACAACATGGCCAGTCCCACGGACGATGCGGCGTTCACTTTCGCCGGCGAGCTGCTCACAAGCCTGGGCGGCCTGCACATGGCCCTGGATGATGATCTCACGGGTCTGGGCCTGGTGCCGTGCACCGTGGTCGGCGACGGTTCCGGAAGCTGCGCCACGCAGGGTGTGCCTCTGATCATCCCGGACACGATCAAGATCGACGTCACGGGTCCCGCGGGCTTCCCCAACGGGCGCACACTGCCGGACCCCGTCGTTGACGTGACCCTGGCGGTCATTCTCCTCAACCTCAGTGAGCCTGGTCAGGATGCGACGACTCTGGTCGGCGTGAACCCGCCCGCAAACGATGTTCCGTTTGCCGACGGGTTCCCCTACGTGGGCGCCGCGCACTGATCGAACGAGTCTCTGACGTGCCGCTTTTGCGGCGCGGATGCTGACAAGCACAACACGCCGCGGCTATCGTCGCGGCGTGTTGCGTTTTTACGAGTCTCTTCTGCGCGGGGTCCGCGAGAAGGCTGATCTCCACCATGCGGCGCGCCTCGTTGCTGGCGCGACGCAGGGGCAGATGGACCTGCTCAGCGACAGGGCATTGGACCGCAGCGTCAGCGTGGGAGACCTGCTGGATGCGCGGGATCTGACGCTCGGCCTGGCGGAGCTGGAGGTGGGGCGGTTCAACGTGCTGACCGCCTCCATGGGCCGCGTTCGGCTCCGATTTGAGCCCTACCCGCAGCCGCAGGCCGAGTGCAGCGCCTGCGGACGACGGCCCACGGCGCTGCCGTGCAAACACCTTCTCACTCTGGTGCTGCTGGGCTGCGCCCTGGACCCGGAGTGGTGCCCTGTTCTCACCACCCCCGCATGGCTCACGGTGCTGACACTGGGGGAGGCGGTGGAGGACGACGGGGACGAGGCGGAGCCTCACGAGGGCAAGGTGCGCTACGCGCTGCACTGGCCTCCGGCGCTGCTTCCTACACCGCCTCGTGGGCCGGACTTTCGTACGCTGTTTGGCCGCGAGCTTGTCCGGTACAAGAAGCGCGGCAGCGGGACTCTGCGGCCGGTGCCCTTTCCGGACTGGTCCTCAGCCGTCGCGCGGGTGCGGGGCCTGACGGAGGTGGACCGCCGTATCGACGCGGCGCTCGGCGCGCTGGCTTGTCTCTACGATGGCCTGGATAAGGTGCCCGACGGGGCGCGGGTGCGCGCCCAGGTCGCCATCGGCAGCCTGGTGGCGCAGATTCTGGACCTGTTGGTCGGGGCGGAACTCTACCTGGACGGGACACGGGTCACGGTGCGCACGGAGCCCGTGCGGCCGCGCATTCTGGCCAACCCGGCGTTGGACGGAGATGTGGAGCTGGGCTGGGAGCCTGGGATTCGCGGGGTGGTGGCATCGCAGCCCGCGTGGGTGCTCACCCGGGAGGACGAGTTGGCGCCCCTCGCGCCGGATTTCCCGGGCCGGCTGGTGCCGCTTCTGATGACAGGTTTGCCGGTGGTGCCGCGCGAGGAGGTCCCGCAGTTTGTGGCCTATGCGGCGCGGCCGCACGGCACGCCGCTGCATGTCGCCGACGGGATCTCGGGCGTGGCGGATGTGGCGCCCATGGTTTCCGAGCTGGTGTTGGGCGAGGACGGCGGCGCGCTCACGGTGGCGGCTCGGTTTGCGTACCGGTCCAAGGGGCTATTGGGTCGCGTGGAGGCGCAGGACCCGAGCGCGGTGGTGCGTCTGGTGGGAAGTGGGCTTGTGGCCCGGCGTAATTTTGGGGCCGAGGCTGCGGCGTTGACGGCGCTGCGCCAGGCCGACGTGGGGGCGCCGTCGCGGTGGCAGGGGGAGGCGGCCTTCGACTTCCTCACCGAGGTGTTGCCGCGCTTGCCTGCGGGGTGGGCGCTGTTCGGCGAGGCAGAGCTGCTGAAGTACCGGGTGCGCGGGACAGCGTCGGCGCAGGTGCGGTTTGAATCGGACCACGACTGGTTCTCGCTGAAGGTGAACTTTGGCGCCGCGGGTCTTGAGATACCCACCGCGCGGCTTCTCTCGGCCTGGCTCAACGCCAAGAAATACGTGCGGCTGGACGATGGATCTGTAGCGCGGTTGCCGTCCCGCTGGTTGCGCCGCCATGCGGAGAGTCTGGCGGAGCTCGAGGAGATCCAGGAGGGCGGCGGACGCTTTGGGGCCTGGGCCGCGCCGCTGGCTGCAGACCTGTTGGAGGCTGCCGAGGACGGGGAGGCCGTGGCGTCGTGGCGGCGCCTCGCGCGGGCTCTGGCGACTTTTGAGGGCGTGCCGGACGTGCCCGTTCCGCCGCTGGGGCTGACGCTTCGCGACTACCAGGTGCGCGGCTTCCGGTGGCTGCGCTTTCTCTACGACCACCGGCTCGGCGGCGTGCTCGCCGACGACATGGGGCTTGGCAAGACGGCGCAGACACTGGCGCTGCTCGCGTCGATCCAGGGCGAGGAGCGCGGTGGCCCGTCGCTCGTGGTCGCGCCGGCGAGTGTGGCGGCGGGCTGGATGGAGGAGCTGAAGCGCTTTACGCCGGGCCTGCGCGCGCACCTGCACTACGGTCCGCAGCGCGAGCCGCCGCCGCTCGATGTGGATGTGGTGGTGACCACGTACTCGTTGCTTCGCCTGGACGTGTCGGTGCTGTCTGGCATCGCGTGGCACGCGGTGGTGATGGACGAGGCGCAGCGGATCAAGAATCCTGGTAGCGCCGTCGCCGACGCGGCGCGGCAACTCGACGCGCGGTTCCGGTTGGCGCTGTCGGGCACGCCCGTTGAGAACCAGCTCATGGAGCTGTGGAGCCTGTTCGAGTTCCTCATGCCCGGGTTTTTTGCCTCCAAATCCGCCTTTCGGCGTCGCTACGTCGTGCCCATTCAGCGCAACCAGGACGCGGAGCTGGCGGCGGCGCTGCGGATGCGCATCCGCCCCTTTGTGTTGCGACGCCTCAAGACGGAGGTGGCCAAAGAGCTCCCAGATCGCGTCGAGATCGTGCGGCGCTGCGAGCTCAGCGTGCCCGAGCGGGACCTGTACGAGCGCGTTCGGCAGGCCTACCGCCACACGGTGATGACCAAGGTCGACGCCGACGGCATGGGCGGCGCCTCGCTCCAGGTCCTGGAGGCGCTGATGCGGCTCCGACAGGCCTGTCTGCACCCGTCCTTGCTGCCTGACCACCTCCGCGAAGGCGCGGGCGCAGGCTCCAGCGCCAAGCTCGAGGCGCTCCTCGAGATCGTGGAGGAGTGCACCCAGGGGGGCCACCGGGTGTTGGTGTTCTCCCAATGGCCGTCGTTGCTCAAGGTCGCCGGCCAGGCGCTGGACCAGGCTCATGTGTCGCACCAACAGCTGGACGGGAGCACCCCCACGCCGCGGCGCAAAACCCTCGTAGACGCCTGGAACGCGCCAGACGGTCCGGCGGTGTTCCTCATCAGCCTGCGCGCCGGCGGCACGGGCCTCAACCTGACGGCTGCGTCGGTCGTGGTTCACCTGGACCCTTGGTGGAACCCTGCCATCGAAGCCCAGGCCACGGACCGCGCCCACCGCATAGGCCAGACCCGGACCGTCACCGCCTACAAGCTCATCGCCTCCGGCACCGTGGAGGAGATGATCCTGGCCCTCCAGGCGCGCAAGAAGGCGCTGGTGGAGGCCACCATCGACGCGGACCGCATCCTCGTGGACGCGCTCACCCGCGAGGACCTCGCCGCGGTCTTTGGCGATCCCCCTCCGCCGGTGCGGCTGTCCGAAGACACGGAGGCGGACGACCCGGACGACCAGCGCCTGCCGGACACCCAGGCGCTCGCGTGGCCGCGCGTGGCGGACCTGATGGCGGAATACGTCGGTCCCTACGAAGCCGGACGCCGCGCGTTGGGGGGGACCATGGAGGGCTCGGGTTGGCTGCGTTTCCACGAGTGGCTGCTCTTTGAGGGCCGCGAACACCCGCTGCTCCCGTCCGTGCTCGCCACCGTGGCCGAGGATGACAAGCTGCACGCGCAGATCCTGGCCCTGGCCAACAACGTCTTTGGCGTCTTCGAGGTGGACGAGATGTTGCTCGGCGGCCGGCTTGTCGTCGTGGACGTACGGACCGGACGGCGCTACGACGTCGCCGACGCCGACGCGGCCCGCAGGCTGTCCCTGGGCGCCGTCATCGTGGGTCGCCTCTACCCCCGAGGGCGCAGTCTCTGGGCCTGGTCCCACAGCGCCAGGCTGTACGGCGACACCCGCTGGTGCGCGAAGTTCGCCGGCGAAATCCGCCGCATGGAGCCGTTCTCCCAGCTGCTGGTGGAACAGCGCCTCACCCGCCGCTGAACCTCGCCGGACCGATCGTGGTCACCCCGGTCCAGCGACTGGCCTGCAGCTGCCGACCTACTTCGGGGCGACGTGGCTCATGGCACGTTCGGCCAGCGCGGTGATGGTCAGGGACGGGTTGACGCCGGGGTTGGCGGAGACCGCGGAGCCGTCGATGACATAGAGTCCGTCGTAGCCGTAGACGCGGTGTTGGTCGTCGATCACGCCGGTGTCGGCCGAGTCGCCCATGCAGCAGCCACCGAGGATGTGGGCAGTGGAGGGGACGCCGAGGAGGGTCTCGGTCATCAGGGTCATCGGGGCCCCGCCCACCTTCTCCGCGAAGCGCTCGGCGAGCTCGGTGGCTTCCGGGATGAAGGCGCTGGGGGCCATGCCGGACTCGTCGCTCTGGGTGACGAGCCCGCGGCTGAAACCTGTGTGGACGCTGCGCCCGAGCCGCATGCGCAGCGTGCCCTCCAGCGTCCGCATGTAGAGCAGGATCTGGCTCTGCTTGGCGTAGTCGCGGGCTGTGAGCACCTTGAGCCACCGGATGGGGCGCCTCAGGAGGTCCCAGGCTGTGCGCGCCAGGCGCGAGACCACATTGCTGCCCGGCGCGTGGGGCGCGGCCAGGAGCCGGAAGAAGCCCGAGCCTTCGCCGTAGCGCACGGGCTCGATGTGGCTGTGGTCGTCCGTGTGGAGGATGGACGTGATGGCGACGCCCTTGGAGTAATCCTTGGTGGCGTCCGGGTCCACGACCGCGAAGAGCGCCTCGCTGTTGGTGCGGACGAAGTCGCCGAGCCGGTCCGACAGTTTTGGTAGGCCTGCCGGGTCCTCCTTGAGCGCCAACAACAGCGGCACTGTGCCCATCACACCGCCCGAGAAGACCACCTGGTCCGCGCGGAGGCTCGCGCCGTTGCCGCCAAAAGTAGGCTTGGCGTCGATGCGGAAGCCGCCCTCGGGGTGGGGGGCGACCCACGTAACTTCGGTCTCGGGCCGGACCTCAACGCCGCGCTTTTCCGCGAGGTAGAGGTAGTTCTTGTCCAGGGTGTTCTTGGCCCCGACCCGGCAGCCCGTCATGCAGGCGCCGCAGTTGGTGCAACCGGTTCGCGCTGGCCCCTCGCCGTCAAAGAAGGGGTCCTCGACCTCTTCTCCGGGCTCGCCAAAGTAGACCGCCACGTCGGTGGGGTGGAACGCGTCCTCGCGCCCCATGTCCTTGGCGATCTCCTTGAGGACCTCGTCGCCGCGGGTGGTCGTGGGGTTGCGCGCGGCGCCGAGCATGCGGCGGGCGGTGGCGTAGTGTTCGTGGAGCTCGGTCTTCCAGTCCGCCAGGCTCGCCCACGAGGGTGCCTGGAAGAAGTCGTCCTTCGGGGTCGGGAGCGTGTTGGCGTACACCAGCGATCCACCGCCGACGCCGACGCCGTGCAGGATGGTCACATGGCGCATGAAACTCATCTGGAAGATGCCCTTGAGCCCCACGGCGGGGCGCCACATCCAGCGCCGCAGGTCCCAGTTGGTCTTGGCGAAGTCCTCGGCCTTCCAGCGCTTTCCCTTCTCAAGAACGAGCACCTTGTAGCCGCGCTCGGCGAGGCGCAGGGCAGAGACGCTGCCGCCAAAACCAGAGCCCACGATGACCCAGTCAAAGTGCTCCATCAGAAACAACCGCAGCCATCGCCCGACTTTCGCGCCGGGGGCGGGGGCGGTGCAGGGACGTCCCCCTCGTTGCCGGTGTCCCCGAAGAGTCCGTTGTTGCCCGCGTCCGGTTCCGGCTCCACCGGAGCGTCCACGCACGCGCCGTCGCTGCAGACGAGCTCCTCGCCGCATTCGCTCGTGACGCTCCATTCGCGGCAGGGGTCCGCGTCGTATTGGCCGCAGACACCGTAGGCGGTGTCCGACATGCACTCGATGATTCCGAGCTCGTCGCAGTCGTGGTCGCAGACCTTGTTGCAGGCGCCGTCTTCGCAGACGGAGTCGTCGTCACAGGCGGCGGGTTCGTCCCACGTGACGCAGCCGTTCTCGTCGGTGATGCAGACCTCCTGCGCGCGGCCGTTCTCCGTGCATCGCTCGTCGCCAAGCTCGCAGGCCTCGGGGCAGAGGGTCACGAATTGGAAGGTGATGTTGTACGTCCCGGCGCCGCGGAAGCTGTCCATGAAGAGGTAGTAGACGCCAGGGCCGAGCTCAGCCTGGATGGTGCTGCCCCGGTCGCCGCGCGGGTCGTTGTCGTCGTCGTTGCAGATGATCTCTGTCTCCGGGTCGTCGCAGACGGAGCGCAGGTAGAGTACGGTGTCGTAGCCGCCGGCGACGGCGGTGACGCGGGTGGCCTGCGTGAGCTCAAATTGGAAGACGCGGTCGCGCCCCTCGCCGCCGCAGCTGCCGACGCCCTCAGAGCGAAACGCGCCGGTCAGGTCCCCGCGCAGGGTCTGGAACATCGGTTCGATCACGGTCGGGTTGGCGCAGCTGTCGCCCGTGGCTGCCTCGACGCATTCCAGGTCCTGGCACAGCAGACCCTCGGGGCATTGGTCCACGGGGTTCCAGGTATTGCACCCGTCGTTGCCCTCGACGCACACGTCCATGGACTCGCCGGGCCCGCATTGCATCTCGCCCGGTTCGCAGTTGACGGCGCAGTAGATCTCAAAATCCAGATCGAGCTCGAAGGTGCCGGTGTTGGCGCGGAAGCCCTCCATGAACAGGAACCACCTTCCGGCCTCGAGCCGGTCGATGCGCAGGCGCGAGCCGCGGTCGCCCGGCGGGTCCGAGTCGTCGTCGCACTCCAGCTCCGTCTCCGCGTCTGTGCAGTCCCGGCGGACGTGGAGGACTGTGTCAAAGCCGGTGGCGATGGCCTCCAGAGTCATATCGCGCTCGAGGGTGAAGGCGTAGACCCTGTCCGGGCCACCGCCCCCGCAGGAACCGCTGTAGTCGTTGGCGAATCCCTGGGACAGGTCGCCGGTGAGGGTCTGGTCTTCGGGTGTGAGCTCGGTGGCGGTGGCGCAGAGGTCGCCGGGGAGGCGGTCGTGGCAGGCGCCGGCGCGGCAGAACTGGGCTTCGCCACAGGACTCCAGCACGTTGAGCTGCCGGCCGCACCCGTCGGCGTCAAAGACCTCGTTGCCCACGCAGACCGTGGTGCGCTGCGGGGCGCAGCGGCCCTCCACACAGGTATGGTCGCTGCGGCACTCGCCGTCGTTCTCGCACGGCGGGGAGCAGAAGGTGAGGTCGTCGCGGTCCTCGAATTGGTTGCAGATCCAGCCGTCGCGGCAGTCGGAGTCGGCGTCGCAGAGGTAGCACAACCCTCGGTCCTCGCCACCGCACAAGCGCTCGGACTCATACCCATGGCTGCACAACCGCTCGATGGCGCGGGAGGCGTAGGTTACGTCCTCCGCGTCCTCCCGGTCCTCGCCGAGCACGTTGACGACGGTGCACCCATCGCGCGCGGTGTAGTCCTGCTCGCCGCGGACAAGGATGCCGGCGACGTTCCCGTCCGCGTCGAACACGCCGGAACCCGAGTTGCCACCAAACGCGTCCACTGTGGCCTCAAAGTAGTCCAGCGTGTCCCCGCGTGGGTCCACCACGCGCCCGTTGCCGGCGATCTTCACCGGGATCCCGCTGGGGAACCCAATGAGGGTCATGTCGGCGTCGAGGTCGTAGGGTACGTCCAGGCGGCGGACGGAGGCCGGGGCGCGCGGCGCGACAGCGGGCCGGTCCAGCTGCACGATGGCGTAGTCGATGCCGTTGGCGTCCACGGTGTGCACGATGCGCTCGCACCGGTAGACATCGTCCGCGGTGATGGCCGCCCGCTGCGTCTCTGACTCCATTCGATAGTTGAAGACGAAGCGCCGGTTGTTGCACTGGTTCTGGGACGAGACGCAATGGCCGGCGGTCAGCACCAGGTCGTCGTCGATCAGAGTGCCGGAGCAGCTCGCGGCGTTGGGCTGGTCAATGAAGCGCTGGTCGCGACACAGCCCGCGCCGCTGACCGAGGGTCTCGGCCACAATGGCGATGTCGTTGGGGTCGGACTCGTCCAGCGCGTTGGGGTTGATCAGCGCCACGATGGAGTTGCTGACAAACGCGCGCTGCTCCAGGTCCTCGACCGCGTACCAGTCGAGCCGGTCGTCCTCTCCGTAGACGACACTCTGCCCGGTCTGATCGAGTGGTGTGGGCTCGGGAATGGAGTCGGGTTGACATGCGGCCAGGAGAAGGGCCGCGACGACGACGAGACATGGGGTGTAGCTTTTCACGCGGCGGAGTATAGCGCGGGGTGCGCGCCGTTACCCGCCTTGGAAGACAAATCCTCCGTGGGGCCGACCGGCAGGGTCTGCGGGGCGGTGCTGGAGCCGGCGCAGACTGTGGGGCCCCCGCCGCGCGGGTGGCTGGAGTAGTCGCCATGTGGGCGCGCGCGGCGTGAAACCAAGGGGCGTAGATCCCGTCACCGCCGAAACGAAGCGAGCCGGTGGGACTTGGCAGTGAACTTGCTCTACGGCCGGCCACCTGAACGAGGAGGGAGTGATGCGCAACTGGATCTTGATCATGACGCTGGCCTGCGCGCTGGGCGCCTGCGGCGCGGACACGGACGAGAGTCCCGAGGCTGGCGTCGGAAAGCCTGCCGGCGGGAAGGCTGATGGTGACGTGATCGCCAAGCTCTGCACCAGCGCCGGCGAGGCGACCGATTGCGACATCTGCGAGGTACATGGTTGGTACAGCGACGGTGTCTGTGACGGCTTCTGCGCCAACCCAGACCTGGACTGTGGACCCGACCTCACGAAGTTTGATGCAACCTGCAGCTTCAACACGGACTCCGGCATCGGCGAGACGAGCGCCGATCTAGCCGGCAATGTGGTCGCCACACGCAAGGTCACGATCGACGACATCGACGGCCTGAGCCCGCGTGAGTCCGCGCAGATCTGGGAGACGCTGCGGCTGCTCGACAGCGCGCCGGACGGCGAGGACTTTGATCTTGTCTTTGATGTCGCAGACGACGGCTTCTTCGAGATTCATGACCTGGAGATCGCGACTGGGTCGCCGTCGTGCGTCACCGGGAAGCGCTGCGGCAACGCCTGCATCTCGCGCGAGAAGACCTGCCACCTGACAGGCGGCAAGGCGTACCAGTGGGTGGAGCTGGGCCTGGGGGACACCGAGGTCGGTGTTGTGTTTGAGGCGCAGACCCTCAAGCCCATCGCCCGGATTGGCGACGGCGACCTTGAGGGATGCGTCGTGGACGCGCCGCGTCAGGACGACCCCACGCCCAACCCGGACCCGACGCCCGACGAACCGGGCAAGTTTGCCTGCAGCTTCTCGCAGAGCTGGATCGCGGACACCTCCGGCGATCTTGAGGAGCTGGTGACGGACGAAGCGACCGTGACGCTCGAGGATGTGGACAGCCTGACGGCGCTGCAACAGCAGCAGCTCTTCGCCGCCGCGGTTCACGGTACCTTCGTGGATGCGTCCGACGACTTTGACGTGATCTTCGACGCCGCGGACGAAGAGGAGTTCTTCCTGCTCACCGTCGCCAACGACGGAAAGGGTTTTGATTGGGTCCGCTGGTTCGCAGGGGACACCGAGGTCGGCGTCGTCTTCGACGCAGGGAGCCTGGACATCGTCGCAGAGGTCGGCGACGGCGACATCAGCGGCTGCTCCCCCGCCGAATGACTCTCGCCGCTCGGCCGGGCTCGGCTCGGATCTGAGAACACCCCTGGGATGTCGCCGGCAGGCCCATCACCTCGGCCCTTGCGTGCCGCTGGGCCGCGTCGTGTGGCGCGGTCGCTGGCGACATCGGTCACAACTGCTGACATTGATGTCGCGTTTCCGTCGACGGTTCAGACCGTATTCTCATAGAGTCTGCGATGGTGTTGGCTTGTTCATGTCGATGGCGTCTTCGCCGGTCTATTTTGCGTATAGGTGTATTCTGGTTGGCATGGTTGATGCTCAGGGTGGCTTCGGCCATGATGGAGGAAGCCATGAAAGTACACACGATTGTTGTTGTCGCCTGCCTCGCCCTGACCGCCTGCGGTGAGGGAACCAAAGACGAAACCAGAACCCAACCCGGCGCGCTCGATTGCGGCGCCGGCGCGCTGTTCGACTTTCTGGACGATGAAGTCTGCGTCTACGACGGAGAGCTCGCCGACCTGGAGTTCGAGTGCCCGGAGACCGTTCCGATCATCGACTACTTTGATGGGTTCGTCGTCTGCAGCGAGGACGGGGTCGATGCGTCCATCGAGGAGGCCGTGTACGAGGCCCATCCGGAGCTGCGCCCGGAGCCGCCGGCGCCCTGCACCGAGGATTCGTACGCGCCCAACCACAGCGAGAGCACGGCAAAGGCCCTGATGCTCGGCGAGTCCTACGACCTCATCGTGTGCCCGGAGCAGAACTTTGAGGAGCAGTGGGACTATTGGACGGTGGAGCTCGCCGCCGGGCAGTGGGTGACGGCGATCCTCACGTCCGACAACTACGCCATGGACATCCGCCCGACGGAGAATCCGGCGCCTGGGGAGCGTGCCGACAGGGTGTTCGCCGGGATCGCTGGCTCATCCTATGTGGGTCCGTGGCGCAGGACTGTGGGCGCGGTGACCTACCGGGCGGAGGAGGCCACGACCTACGAGTTTCATGTGGCGCGGCTGTTTGGCAGCGAGTATGAGGCGCACGAGTATCACCTGGAGCTGGTGCCGGGTTGTCTGTTTGACGCCGACTGCGGCGAGGGGCTCGCGTGCAACCGGCAGCTTCTGGCCTGCCTGCCCCCCGCCGAGCCTGCCTGTGGCGACGACGCAGCTGAGCCCAACAATTCAGACGCGACGGCGACCCCGATCACCACCGACGGCGCCGCGCTGACAGGCCTGGCCCTTTGCGACGAGGATTTTGATCTTTTCTCGCTGAGCACGGACGTGGGTGACTCTCTGGAGATCACGGTGGAGCACGACCAGGGCGACGACGGCAGTGTCGCGGTGTTCCTGATCCGGGCCGACGGGTCGGTAGAGGCGTCGGAAGCCAGACCGAGCCACGAGGGCACCGTCTTTCGCATGCCGCACCTGCGCGGCGGTGCGTACTACCTGCTGGTGGACGGCGTCCGTTTTGACTCGGGCCAGGTCAACTACGACCTCTCGGTATCGAAGGCCGCCGGAGCCTGCAGCAGCAACCTGGATTGCAGCCACCTCCCCACCCGCGAGCGGGCCCAATGCGCCGACGACGGCTCCTGCCAGGGCGTTCCGGGCCGCGCGGACATCGCGATCGGCGAGCAGTGCGATGACGAGTATGACTGCGTCGAGGGCAGCTACTGCGGCTACTACACAGGCGACACGGCGGACAAGTGGGTGTGCACGGTCTCGTGTGAGAGCGACGACATGTGCGGCGGCCTCAACGGTGGGTATTGCCACCCCGGCGAGTGCCCCGGCGAGTCCGGAGACTGCCTGCCAGGCTGCGACCAGGACGCGGATTGCCCCGACGATCTTGCCTGCACCGACGGGCGATGCACGCAATGCGAGTCCGACGCTGAGTGCGGCGATGACACTTGCGTGCTGGGTGTCTGTGTCAGCGCCTGCGACGACCACGGCTGACCGGGTTTCTCGCTCGTGTTGAGCGGCGCTCGACGGCCAAACCGCCGT
>CALBXO010000929.1 GCA_937890335.1 uncultured Pseudomonadota bacterium
TCCAGCAGCAGTACGACGCTCTGGAGACCGCGCAGATCGTGTGCGCCACCCCCGGTCGTCTGCTGGACCTCCTCAAGCGCGACGCGTTCACGCTCGACGACCTGCGGCTGTTCATCCTCGACGAGGCCGACGAGATGCTGAACATGGGCTTTGAGAAGGAGCTCGACGCGATCGTCGAGCGCCTCCCGGCCACCCGCCAGTCGCTCCTGTTCAGCGCCACCGTGACCGAGGAGATCAAAAACCTCGCCAGTCACATCCTCCAGTTTCCGGAGTTCGTGGGCTTCTCTGGCGACCAGGTCGCGGCGGAGAAGGTCCAACACGTCTACTACTCCGTGACGGGACTCGGTCGGCTCTGGGACCTCCACCGCGTCATCGAGTTTGAGAACCCCGAGACGGCGATTGTCTTCGCCAACACCAAGGAAGACACCTTCCTGGTCACCAATTTCCTCAAGAAGCAGGGCTACTCGGCGGAGGTGCTCAACGGAGACCTGCCGCAGAAGGAGCGCGAGATCTCCCTCGGCAAGCTTCGCGACGGCAAACTTCGGTTCCTGGTGGCGACGGACGTCGCGGCCCGCGGCATCGACATCTCCGACCTCACGCACGTCATCAACTTCGCGCTGCCCGAGAGCCCGGAGACCTACATCCATCGTACCGGTCGCACCGGACGTATCGGACGGACTGGGATCGCGATCAGTCTGATCGCGCCGCGGGAGATCGGCACCTACTACCTCCTTCGCCGCATCTACAAGTTGGAGATGGCCGAGCGCGAGCTGCCCTCTGAGGAGGAGGTCAGCTCCGCCCGTGAGCAGCGCGCGCTGGACACGATGCTCGGAAGCATCGCGGACGATCCGAGCCTGGACTACGGCGGGCAGCTCGGGTTTGCCGACCGCGTGCTGGCCAAGGACAACGCACGCGAGCTTGTGGCTCGGCTTCTGGCCGCGTTTGCAGGCGCCAAATCGGCCCCGGTGGACGATGTGGACGAGGCCGAGCTTCGGGCTCGCCCGGATGGCGCCCAGCGCAAGCAGATCCAGAAGCGCAAGAAGGTCGCCAAGAAGAAGGCGGTCGAGGTCGCGCCGGTCCCCGCTGAGGAGCCCGAGGCGGAGGTCGCTGTAAAGGCCGCGGCGCCCGTGGAGGAGGCCGCTGCCCCTGAGGTGGAAGCCCAGGTCGAGGCCGAGGTGGTCGCAGAGGTACAGGCGGCGCCCGAGGCGGAGGATGACTCCATCGAAGCTCGCCGACGCCGTCGTCGTCGCGGTCGCCGCATCCAGGAGGATGCACCGGTAGCCGAAGCCGCAGCCGCCGAGCCGGTGGTTGAGGCTGCGCCCGTCGCCGAAGAGGCGCCTGCCGAGGACGACCTGCCGGCAGAACCCGCCCGTCGTCGTCGTCGACGCGGCAAGTCGCGGAGTGCCTCCTCAGAGTCCACCGAGGCCCCCGAGGCCGTGGAGGCTTCCGAGGCCCCCAAAGCGCCCCGGGCGACCACGGCACCCAAGGCCGCAGCGGCACCCGCAGCGGAGGAGAGCGTGGAAGCCGCCCCGGCGCAGGTTGCCAGTGGCGACGACGAGCCCCCTCGGAAACTTCGCCGAACCCGGCGCGAGCCCGCGCAAGACGAACCCGCAGTGGCGGTAGTGGCCGATGGCGCGATGCAGAAGCTGCATGTCAACATCGGCTCCAACCGCCTCGGTGAAGACAACGTCATCGACTTGCTGTGCGATCTTGCCGGGCTTGGCCGGGAGGACTTCGGGGAAGTGACGATGCGCAAGCGCTTCTGTTATGTTGATGCGCGACACGACATGGTCGATGACATCATCAAAGCGGTGAATGGTCATACGGCCAGCGGTGTGCAATTGAAGGTTGAGCTGGCACAGCACTGACCAGAGACATGCGATACACGAACCGTCCTTCCGTTCTCCCCCTCGTCCTCGTCGCGGTCCTGTTTGGGCTGACGGCCTGTGATGAGTCCAAACCTGCCGGGCCGGAGGGTGACAGCAAGCTGCCGCCCGCCAATATCGACCTCCCGGCGATCCCGTCCGACCTCGGCGACAACGCGATCCCCGAGCGGCACGTCGACGGCTCGCTGACCATCGACGGGCTCAAGCGCAACCGCCTGTCCTGGCTGGACAAGGAGGTGACCGTCAAGGGCCAGATCGCGTGGGTCTACAAGTGCCCGTACGAGAAGGACGACAAGAAGAAGAAGCCTCGCAAGCGCAAGCCTGAAGAGGAGGCGGAAGAGGAAGGCCCTCGCTGCCAGCGCGCCCACTTCTACATCATCGACAAGAACGGCGAGGCCGACCTCCGGCTGCTCGTGGTCGGCTTGACCGACGAGCTTGAGGAGTCCTTTGAGAAGGGCGACCTCAAGGTCGGCGACGAGCACACAATGACCGGCACGTTCCTGGAGATCGGCAACGGCTTCGTCGCCAGCGACGAAGGTCTCGTGGTCCTCGGCACGATCAAGGGTTTTGAGCCCGAAGAGGAAGAGAACGGCAAGGGCGGCTGAACCCGCGCTTCCGTCTTTCCTGGTTCCACACAGCAATCCTGCGTCCGCTATCCCTCGTCGATGAGATGCGAGCGGCTCAGAAGGTCGGGCCAGCTTCGGCGTTCCCCCGACACCAGCACCCACGCCCAGCCGAGACCCAGCGTAGCGATGGACAGCGCATGACCTGCCGCGCGGGCCGCAATGTGCGTCCACCGCAGCGGGTCCGCGCACCGGTCCAGGAACCGCAACCGCAGCAGTTTGCATCCGGGTGTCTGGCCGGACGCCAGGTAGACCCACAACACATGCCAGGCAATCCACAGCGCTGCCCACCACAGCACCGGTCCCAACATGGACATCGGGCGCAGAATCCAGAGCTCCAGCAAGTGGTCAATCTGAAAGCGTGAGCTGGGCGCCACGTACACGTCGAGGCTGGCCACGCCGAGGAGCCAGGGGAGGGCGGCGAGGCCGTTGACAGCGAGCAGATCGACGACGGCGGCCGCTGCGCGGCGGAATGTCGTCGCACCTTTGAGGCGAACTGTTCGCACTCTCCTAGATGACCTCGGCGGAGAAGGCGATCCGGTCATGCGGCCCTCAGGGGCTT
>CALBXO010000930.1 GCA_937890335.1 uncultured Pseudomonadota bacterium
CGTCGGCCATCATGATGGGTGGAATGTGGAGCATCGTGATGTCCGCGCTCGGGCCGTGATCATCCTTTGCCATGTCGAGAGCCGTGCGCATGTCCGGCGCCCAGTCCCAACCCAATCGCTCGGGCACGTGCGGCGACTCGGCGCCCACCGCAATCACACGCCCCACGTGCTGTCGCCCGTTCTCGCCCCAGTACCACATGTAGAAAGGATGAACGCCGTGGTAGGCGTGCCCGCGCCGGTACATCTGGATGTAGTTCGGGTTGGTCGCGAACTCCTCCTCGTACTTGTACTGCATCTTGTGGGCGTCCCTCGTCTCCGGAAGAATCCGGTTGAAGAACTCGATGTAGCTCGGGTGGTGTCCGGCGTGGAACTCGTCGTAGCAGGGGTGGGTGACGATGAGTGTCCCGCCCTTCTTGAGCACCGGCTTGTTCCTGTACATATTGTGGAAATAGCCGAGCGCCAGCACCTGAACCAGGATGGGATTGAGGATCGAGTTGACGTTGTAGGGGGAGATGAAGGGGATGCCGCAGATGACGACGTCCGACTGGCCCTGTACCTCCACCGCGTACTGCTCAAAACACTTGGCGATGGTCTTGGCGTGGACCGCCTCCGTGGTGCCCGCGTAGCACGCGATCAGCTCGTACGGCGACGGCGTGGAGTGCATGATCTGGCGCTTGGCCCCGCGGGGCATCTTGCCCAGCGCCCACTTCATCGCCTGGAACTTGCTGCGGTCAAAGCCCGTCCACAGCTCCTCAGGCTTGGACAGGAACTCCAACTGCGGCTGGTACATGCGCGTATTCACCACCGTCTCGATGTTGAATATGTTCATGTGCTCGGACGCGACCCGTCCCTGCCGCGTGACGCTGTTGGCCAGCTCCGAGTTCGCCGGGTCCATGTAGGAGTCGGACTTCAAGATTGCTTGCGGCGTGTGGTGCGCCTTGAGGCTCTTGTATCCGCACAGCCCGACCGCGACGCTCTTGTGCCCACCGTCCATGGGGACGAGGTTGAGGTTGAGGTAGATGACCAGGTCGGACTCGACCGCTCGGCGGTTGAGCTCCACCTCCTCCTCGAGCTCGGTGTAGCCCAGGTGGACCATGCCATCCGGGTCTTCCGCGTCGTGGTTGTAGAGACGGTCGGGCGCGTACTCGTTGAAGATCTTGTCGCCGACCGTGCGTCGAATCTCCGCGTCCGTCATCCGGCGGTGGAAGCTGATGGCCACGATGATGTGGATGTCGTCCACGCCGTGGTCCGCCAGCATCTGCAGGACAATCTCCAGCATCGTCTGCCGCAGGTCGGGCGTCGTCATCTGTGGCAGGGGCAGCGAGATGTCGTCGTACGCGATCGTGACCTTCATTCCCGGCTTGAGCTTCGCGTAGAGCGGCTCGCCCTCCACCGGGTGGTTGATGGCGTAGCGGATGGCGGCCGCGGGGTTCGCGAGGCCCTCCATGGGAGGCTTCGGGAAGATGATGCGCGTCCCTACCGGGAGGTGCTCTTCCATGAAGTCCTCGCCGTAGTACAGCACGCGGGCAGGGCTGTCCGCCTCCTGATAGACGACGTTCGGGAACGAGTACCAGTCACTCATTTGGCTACCTGAGGTCGAGAACGGGCCAGTTGAAGTCCCGTGCTGCGGCGCGGAGCTTGAAATCCGGATTGACTGCGCAGGGGCGCCCGACCATGGACAACATGGGCAGGTCGCTGAAGCTGTCGGCGTACGCCCAGCAATCGTCGAGGTTGAGTTGGTGGCGGCCGGCGTAGTCGCGAATCCATTGCGACTTGTTGGGTCCAGCCAGGAGCTGTCCCACCATCCGGCCCGTGGCCTCACCGTTGACGATCTCGAGGCGGTTCGCCGCAAACTCGTCCACGCCGAGGTACTCCGCCAGTGGCGCGGTGACGTAATCCAGCGCGCCTGTAATCAGGACCTGCCGGATGCCCTGGTCCTTGGAGCGCTTGATCAAATCGATGGCGCCGGGGAACACATTGGGCTTGATGACTTTCTCAACGATCTCCTCACCAACGACCACGAGACGGTCCTCACTGAACCCCTCGTAGTTGCGGTAGAACCACTCGTTGAACACCTTGCGGCTGTAGTAGTCGGTCGCGATGTAGGCGGGGATTGAGGCCAGCAGCTTCGCGAAACCGCCCATGCGTCGTCGCAGGGAAGGGTGGTTGACGACGTAGTACGCGTACGCGTGTACGACGTTCGTCTTCACCAGCGTGCCGTCTACATCGTAGAAGGCGACCTGTTGCACAGAGGTTTCAGCCATTGATACCGCCCTCCATCCAACGCATTTACCGGCGGGCCGGTCTTCATACGATGGGCCCCGCGCGGAGGTCAAGTCGGCGAGATTACACGGGAAATGACTCGCGCGTCAGACCGGTACATACGCCAGGGCCAGCTCTTCTTGCCCCTGGGACGGGCAAGTGCTTTGCTCTGGCTGGAGGAATCCCATGAAGCATTTGCTCATCACGATCCTGGTCGCGGTCTGCGCCGTCTGCGTGAGCCCCGCGCTGGAGGCAGACGATGCCGCGAATTGTGGCGCCATTGGCAACAGCGACTTGCGGTACTACTGCCAGGGCAACTGCGGGGCCATCGGCGACAGCGACCTGCGCTACTTCTGCCAGGGCAACTGCGGGGCCATCGGCGACAGCGACAAGCGCTACCTGTGCCAGGGCAACTGTGGTGCCATCAGCGACAGCGACACCCGGTACTACTGCCAGAACAATTGTGGCGCCATCGGCAACAGCGACCTGCGCTACGTGTGCCAGAACAACTGTGGCGCCGTGCAGAACGCGGACCTGCGCTACTTTTGCCCGGGGCGCAAGAAAGTCGTTCGCTGACGGCGGCAACAATCGGTAGGTGGTCGGGGATGGTCAGGTACGGGGCCGCTCAGCGAGTCCGCAGGGCCTTCATCACTTCGTTGGCGTTCTGGTAGCGCGCGTCGGCGTCCTTCTCCAGAAGGTTCAAGATGATGGCCTCCATCGCGCCGCTCAGGTTCGGGTTCAGCGAGCGGGGGGAGGGCGGCGGCGTGTGCAGGTGATGGTAGCTCAGGTCGCCCTTGAAGAACGGAACA
>CALBXO010000931.1 GCA_937890335.1 uncultured Pseudomonadota bacterium
GCGCGGCGGCCTCCCGGATTCGCCCGATGAGCCCCTGCGCCGCTTCGTGCACGGTGTCCACGACCATCCTGCTATGGTCCATCGAGGACGCCCACCGCGCAGCTTCGGATCCGTCCGCGGGTTCGTAGTGGTCAGCCATGATCTGGGTAAGCGCGGCACGGACACACGCGCCGACAAGCGACGCGTCGCGCGCCTGTTTCGCCACGCGGCGCTCCGCCTTCTCGAGTGACACCACGGCTTTCCGGAAGGGGACCGACTCGACGCCGTGCTCGCGCAGCGCCTTCTTCGCGCGGGACGCAGCCTTCTGCGCAGCGGTGCACCGGTCCAGGAGCGCCTCACAGTCCTTCACGGCCTGGGCCATCCCCTCGCGGTAGACCTCCGGGTCGTACCGCGGCGCGCTGGCCCATGCTGTCTCGATCCGGGCGTCCAGGTCGCAGGGCTCCAACGCGTCGACATAGCGAGCCGCCGCTTCCCGCAACGGGATGTGGTCAAACCCCTCGATCCGGGCTCCGCCCTCGGTGGCGTTGATGAGCGTGCAATCCCGCGCCTCGCGCACGTGAATGGCGGCTTCCTGGAACCAATAGCGGAACAGGTTGAAATCCATCGACGTCATCACCGTGCCCTCTCCATCCCACGACGGCACAGGCACCATGGCCCGCTCGGCGTAGAAGGTGGACTCGCCCGCGTCGGACGCATCGATGATCGCCTGCTTGGTACCGGTGGGGTCGTGGATACGCCCGTGCCCACCGTTCACGTCCATGGTGATCCCTTCGAACACGGTGCCTTTGGCGTACATCTGGCCGCCGGTGTACGCGAGGTCCTGGCCGATCAACATGATTGGATCGCAACCGAGGGTGAACGCCACGGAGAAGCTCGCGTTGGCGATGGAGCCGCCCACACTCAACCCGCGCACGCGGTCATCCTTCATGGTGCGCGCGGCAAAGGCCACGTGGGCGGGGCTTGTGTCGAGGAATGTGAACACCCGGCCCGCCTCCATGTCGAACAGGCTCGGATGGCAGGTCTGGTCCAGGACCACGGTCTGGTCGCTCAGATCCACCCCCTCAAAGTGCGTGGACACATTGAGGCTCTCGAGGCTCAACACCATATGCGGCTTCACACCCGCCTTGAGCACAGCCTTCAGGCTCGTGTTCACGCACAAGATGAGGACCTTGTCGCGCAGCGCGCGCAACAGGTGCACGTTCTTGTCGAGGCTTGGCCCGGCCGCGACGATGATCGCGGGAACGCCCTCAAACTTGTTCTCCAGCGCAAACAACGATGGGTGCTCGGTCCACCGGTGCAGGTTCGACAGCAGGTTGTGCACCCAGCCGCGCGAGCGAGACTCGCCCGTGTTCGCAGTGATGGCCGCGAGGAACGTCGCCTCCTCCAGCTGCCCGGGCAGCTCGGCGAACAACTCCGGAAACGCCCGCCGGTACGCTGGGGTCGCCATCAAGAGAAGACGGCGCTTGTCTTTGTAGACGTTGCCGACGTGCAATTTGAGCGACTGGACCGAGGTGAAGAACGCCAGCTTCTCGGGATCACAGTCGTCGAGCACGGTTGCCCGCGCCAGCGATCCGTGGAGGACGTCAGGGTCGGGCTCCAACACCGCCACACACGTGTCCGATGCGGCTGTGGCGAGCTGGACCGCCGCCGCCACCGCGCAACTTCCGGCGCCCAGAACGACGACGAGCTCGGCGCTGTCGAGGTCCTCTCGCTCCACGACGCGCTGGGCGTGGGCTGCCGGCGCGTAGGTCGAGTCGAGCGTCGCGCCGTGCCGAACGACCCCAAAGCCGCCATCGCGCGCGGCCGGGAAGCTCACGTGGTCCGCACGCCCGAACGCCTCAGCCTCGCCGAGCGCCCCCACAGCGCCGGCCTGGGCACGCATGAACCTGCGCACCCGCGCCAGCGCGAGCGCGTGAAGTTCAACGAGGCTTGGTTCGGGAACATGCAATGCGGCAGACACGGCTCGACCTGGGCTCGGGTTCGAGCCCCAGTATCGGCATCACGACTCGATCGCTTGAGCGCCGCGTCGAAGTACAGGCCAAGGGCGAGGAATTGATGGCAATCGCTGGCCATCGCATCGACCTCGACCGGTCGGGTAACCGGTGTGCCCGGTCACTCCTGCGCGGGTTGGCAGGTACCGTTGAGACACTCGAGCGCCGGCGCCTCACCACAGTCGCACTCCGCTTCCTGGCAGGCGCCGTCGGAGTAGTTGGCCTCCAGGCCCTCGAGCGCGCTCAGATCCGCGTCGGCTGCATGGTAGATGTAGCAGTCGCCGACACCTCCGCAGAGGTTGTTGAGCGTGGCTACACAGGTATCTTCCTCGTCGCACGCGGTGACGGCGGCCTGCTCGTCGGCCACGGCCTGACCGAGCTCCTCGCAGTCCACGCCCGCGCACTCCCAGACACAGGCGCTGTCCGCGCAGGCCCACTCGCCCTCGCACGCGTCGTGCGGGAGCCCTTCGCAGTCGCTCGGCGCCTCGCAGGAATCGTCGCCCGGCAGCTTGCACTGCCCGCCCACGCACACCGCTTCCGCCGGGATCTCGTCACATGCACACCCCTCCGCCTGGCACTGGGATTGCGCATACCGAATCCGCAGAAGTCGCACCGGCTCGGGGTCCGCCGCGGAGGACAGCAGAAGGTAGCAGCCGCCCGCGATACCGCAGTCCGCGTTCTCCACCACCGAGCACGTGTCCTCGTCTGCGTCGCAGGCGCGCAGCGCGTGCTGCGAAGACTCGATCTCCGCGGCGAGCGCGTCGCAATCCTCGGCGCACTCCGGGATCTCGCAGCCACGGTCGTCGAGCTTGCACTGGCAGTCGTCGAGGTCGCACTGGTAAGTGCAGGCGAGGTGTTCGCATTCGGCGAGGCAGCTGTTGTTCACACAACGCCACCGGCCCTCGTCACATCCGAGCGGCAACGCCAGATCACAATCCGACGCGACCTCGCACTGCGACGCAGCACCACCGTTTCCGGGCCGGCCCGGGTCGGGCCGCTGCGGACCATCGACGCCGCCGTTGTTGTCGTTGTTCGCGTTGTTGGTGCCGTTGTTGTCAACGCCACCATTGTTGTCGCCAACGAGCGCGTCCTTGAGGTCGTCCTTGCAGCCGGCCACCAATAAGAGCAGCGCCGCAGCGCCGACAAATGCCATCTTCTTCATCACTTCGTCCTCACTGAGCATCCACAGCTTCAAAGGCGACCTGCACACCCACAAAGCCGATAAGTTCCTCGTTCTCAAACTCGTCTCGGCGGGCCAGCCTCAACTCGATTCTGCCTTGCCCGCCCACCGCCGCCTCATACTCCGGCCGATCGCTGAAGTAGAACGACGCCACCTGGTAATCCTTGCCGTCGTTCCCCACCTGCCAGCGGGACTCACCCTTCTGGAAGGCGGCGACCTCGCTGCCGCTGTCCACGAGGTCGACCTCCCACCTGGAGCCCTCCGCCACGCCCGCGTCGACGCGGCCCAACAGCTCCAGCGTGCAGCCTTCCGGCGCACAATTGGCGAAGATCTTTCTACCCGACTGGACCGGCGCAAACTCCGCCTGGACGCCGTTAGTCCCGGCCTCCAGCGTTCCGGTCCCGAGCTCAATGGCCACCAACTGACCCACGGGCAGGTCGCCGTTGTACCCGTCGGGTGCCTCGTTGGCAGTGCCAACGTCGCGCCCCGGACCCCCACCGCCGCCGGTGGTGGTATCCTTGTCGCACCCCACCAGGGCGGCGCAGATGGCCAGGCCCAGGAGCGCTCTCATTCCTCTTCGTCCATCGCCGCGAAGTCCTGGTCTTCGTCCATCTCCGCGAGTGCTTGCCAGACCTCGTGCGCGATGCGCGCGTCGCGGTACTGTCGCTGGCCACGGAAGATGATGATCGCCCGCTGGAGCGGCTCGATGCGCTCCAGCAGCTCCTCAACCTCGTAGTCTGAAAATCCCGTCTTCGGCCCAAACGGATCGTAGATGGTCAGCATCATCGTGCCGCCCGGGGCGATCGGTAGGTCCGGCTCCACGAAGGGATCGAACACAGGGACAAGTCCCAACTCCCGCGCCCAGGGTACCCAGGTCTCTGGCTGCCAGAGGCCGTGGGGCTCAAATGCCACCGAGATCCCGGCCATGGGTGCCAGTTCCCGCGCGAACCACTCCACACGCGCCCGGTGGGCAGGTGTCGGGGTGAACGCGGCGGGCGTGCGGACCAGGATCACCTTGGGCCGGAGCTTGGCCGCCACGCGCAGTGTCTCGTCCCAGGAGGCGCGAACCGCAGGGGTGTCGCGCAACAGGCCACCGCCCTCGATGTCCGCGTCTCCAATCCACTCAGGGCTCCGGGTTCCGAGCACCGTCCCGACGCCACGCACAGCGTGCATGACGAAGCAGAAACCTTTGGGAGAGTCGGTCCGCCACCGGCTCAAGGCGCGATCCGTCACACCCCCGCGCGCGGTTTCTTGAATCTCAACCGCCGAGACGTGCTCAAAGAACGCGACCTTGCGACCCACGATGTGATCGCAACCGATGAAGACATGCACCATTCGTGCGCCACCTGCTCAACGGCGGGACTCGATCCCAACCGACACTGATCCAATGCAGGGGCTTTTTCACAAACAGGCCCCAATGGCAAGTCGGGCTTCATCCTACGTGCGCCTCGCGCGCGCGCGCGAGAACAACCGAGTCTGGGCGGCCCCCGAACGGCAATCCGCTTCGATGAACGCGCCGCGGAAAAACTTCTGAATAAACGTGAACCCGCCCCGTCGAAGTGCCCGGACATGGCACGAGAAGCGACGAGAGGGACACCCATGAAACTTCTGCAATCCAAATTTCTCCTGATGGCTCTCACGCTCGCTTTCGCCCTGCCCCTGGGTCTGGCGAGCACGGCGACCGCAGCGGAGCCCGGCACTCCGGCGGCGCAAAGCGCGGACGAGGACTGCGACGCGGCCTGCGCCAAGCGGCGCTCCAAGTCCGCCAAGAAGGGTCGCCGCACCAAGTCCTCCAAGTCCCGCGCACGCCGCAGCAGCGACAGCCGTCGGCGCAGCAGCGCCTCGCGCGGTCGCCGCACCACCACACGCCGAAGCAGCGCCTCTCGCGGTCGCCGCACCACCGCCCGCCGCAGCAGCGCACGCCGCACGACCCGCACTCGCCGCGTGACTCATCGCCGCCGCACTGTCCACCACCGCCGCGTCAGCCACGGGCACCACGGGCACGGCGGCCACACCACCGTTGTGCACCACGAGTCCGCCGAGCCCCGCACCCGCACCCGCACCAGCCGCCGCAGCAACAACAGCACCTACCTGGGCCTCGGCCTGGGCGTGGTCGGCATCGACAGCAACCAGAGCAGAGACACCGGCACGGGCCTGACCCTCGGTCTCGGCTTCCGCCAGGACCAGCTTGGCCTGGAGTTGGGCCTCCTCGCGGCCAGCCAGCCCACCGACGCCCGCAATGAGTTTGGCGACCCGGTCCAGGAGCTGAGCCTCGGCGGTGGCTATGTAGACGCCAAACTCTACCCCTTCAAGGGCGGCGCCATCGAGCCGTACATCCAGGGCGGAATCGGCTTCTACCAGGTCGGCACGGAGACGCAGCAGGAGCTGACCCCCGCCATCGACGTGGGCGCCGGCGCGGACCTCCGACTCGGCCGCAGCTTCGCGGTGGGCGGTCGCTATATGTACCAGGGCTTCTGGCTCGGTGACTCTGTCCAGACCGACGCCGGCACCACGGACAACACGTGGACCGCCATGGGCACCGCGACCATCTACTTCTAGACCCCGCGGGGCTGTCCTCCCCGAACGCTTCGGAAATGAGCCCTCGCCCTCGCGGCGAGGGCTCTTTTTACGTTTGGTCCAGGACGCGGCCGAGGCGCGCCAATTTGCTGACCACAGCGTGGGCCCCGGCCTCCAGCAAGGGGCGGCGGGCCGACGCGTCGGTGGCATACCCCACGGGGATTGGGGCCGCCGGGTGCTCGAGACCAAGCAGGCAGCGCACCAGGAACGGCGTTGGGCACAGCACGTAGGCGGTCTGTCCCGGATCCAGATCGGCGAGCGCCGTAGCGAGCAGTTCCCGCATCAACGGGCGGCCGACGGCGTCTGCGCTGATCAACCGGGCGACGCCTGCGCCCAGTCCGTATCGGTCGAGCAGGGCCGTCGCGACGTCCGCTTCCCGTGCCGTGATGGCGGTCAGGTGGGCGCGTTCTCCGAGCGTCTCCAGCGCATCGCCCCCTTCGACCGGCTCGTCGGTGAGGCAGAGCTCACTGCGCACATACGCCTCGCGGTAGAGGCGCCGTACACTGTCGTGGAGAATGAACGCCTCAATCGAGTCACCCCCGACAGCGAGGCGCAGCCCGTTGGCACCGCCTCCCCTTGCGGTGACCGCCTCCAGCAGGAGCGTGGGGTCGAACTCCGCGCGACCGATCAGCTCCCCAAACCGAAGGCCGACCCCTCGGAACGCGGTCTTGACGTCGTCCTCCCCCTCCACGGGCCCCAGGGGCGGCCGGAGAGGAGGGGCGAGCGCGGTCAGGAAGTAGAAAATCAGGGACCAGGTCAGCTCCACGCCGTCTTCAAAACCACCGCAGTCCAGAAGACGTCGCGCCAGCGCTGGCTGGACCAACCCTGGACCGCCGCCGCCAAACAGGCAGAACGCGTCCAGGTACGCGGCGGCCGCCTGCGCGGCGGCTTGAGGCCGAGCGCGCTCCTTGAAGATGACACGCTCGAGCGGCAGCACCAGGAGGGTCACCGCGCGTGCCAACCGCGCAGACCCGCGCCCAGCAGCGCCAGCCCCGCAACCCACAGCCAATGCCCGTGGCGCGGCGGGCTCGCGGGCGTCTCACAGCCACACGCTGCGGTTTTTTCCGGGTACGAGGCGGTCTGGTCCGGCTCGTCTCCGCCGTCGGGGCCGACATCCGAGGTGTCGTCGGGCACGACGTCGGCCACGGCGAACACGCCCTCGCGAGACCACGGACCGTCGAGCTCTGCGTCCGACGCCCTGACGTGCCAATTGTAGGCCCCCGGTGGCAGGTTCTCCGACGCGGTCCAGGACGTAGACTCGCCCTCGGCCTCGGCGATTCCCGTCTCACGCAGAACGCGCTCTCCATCCGCCGCCACGGCGAAGACCTCGATGGTGTACGTGAGCGCATCGCCGTCGGGATCAAACGCCTGGAACCACGAGAACGCGGCGGGGGCGTCCGGCGCAAGCGCGTCCCCCACGCCGGGCGCGTCGAGCTCGGGTGCCTCGGGCGGGTCGTTGCGCACGTTGACAAAGAACCGGGTCAGTTCGGACCACGCGCCCTCTTGACCTGTGGCGTCCACCGCGCGCGCTCGCCACCAGTACGGCGCGTCGTCAGCCAGGGACGGCCCAGCCCAGCTGCTGGTCGCCCCGGGCGCGGCGGGCACCTCACGCGCGTTGTAGAGGAGTTGGGACATCGCCTCGTCGCCAAAGATGTCGACGTCGTAGGTGACGGCGTCGCCGTCGGGCTCCACCACGTTGAGCCACACAAAGTCCGGGTCGGCCACGGGCACGCTCTCGCCCTGGGCCGGTGCCTGCACCGTGACCGCCGGCGGTGCCAGATTGGCCGAAGTAAACCGGAACTTGCGGCTCGCCACCGCGCCACCGCCGGTCTCGTCAAATGCCTGCACTTGCCAGTAGTAGGCCTGGTCCTCGGAGAGGTCCGCGACGACCTCGTAGACGATCTCCCGGCGCGCGTCCTGGTTCAGACGGGGGGAGGTCTCAATCAGGTCGTTGAACTCGGCATCCCCAGCGACCTTGAATTCATACTCCAGGATGTCGCCGTCGGCGTCGAACGCCGCAGACGCGACCAACACGGCCGGCTGCGCTCCCACCGCTGCGTCGTCGCCGGGGTACACGAGCACGGGCGCTTCAGGCAGTGAGTTCTGGGTGTTGACCAGGAACGTCACCATCTCGCTCCAGCGGCTGCTGGCGCTGCGCGCGTCGGTCGCCCGAACGCGCCACTGGTAGCTCTGGTTCTCGGACAGCTCCATCGCCACCTGCCACTGTGAACGCTCGTCGCCCTCCGGGTTGCCGTAGGACTCCATGATCAACTCCGGCAGCTCGTCCTCGACGATGAAGACCTGGAAGTCGTACTCCAGAGTCTCGCCCTCGGGGTCAATCGCGTTGCGCGCCGTCAGCAAGGGCATCAGCTCGCCCGCTGAACCAATCGGAGACAACGGCATCGGCACCGAGGGCACGTTGTTTTCAAGGCTGATCCGGAAGCGGAACAGGTCCGACCAGGGACCGGCGGCGTTGGCGTCTGCGGCCCGGCAGCGCCACAGGTAATCGGCGTCTTCGGCGAAGGTTACGTCGTTGTCGCGAACCGGGAGGGTGGTCTGGCCGTTCCCCGAGGCCACTTGTCCGCTGGTGAACACCGGATTTTCGGTGTCCTCGGCGTCGAACACCTCAAACGTGTAGGTCAGGATGTCGTCGTCGGGGTCGATGGCGTTCTGCACCACGAGCGCCACGGGCACGACCTCCTGGAGAAAGCCATCGGCAGGGGCCACCGGCGTCGGAGCGCCCGGCGCGTTGGTCACACAGATGCTGGTGCCCTGCCCACACTCGGTCCGGTTGTCGATTCCGTCGTTGTCGAAGTCGCCATTCGGGTCCTCCTGCACCCCGACTTCAAAGTCGCCCGGGCACCGGGCCTCGCAGCTGTCCGCGATGCCGTCATTGTCGTCGTCCGTGAAGGCCAGATCGATGAAGAACTCCTGGCTGTCTGCGGCGAGCCCGTCGTCCCGAACCCGAAGCAGGACGCGCCACCCAGCCTCGGGCTGGTTGTTGACGTGACCCAGGTTGGGGGTCCACTCCAGGCGCCCGGTCAGGCGGTCTACAACCATGCCTGTGGGGTTGTCCTGCAGGTCCCAACTCAGCGTGTCAGCACCGGGATCGACCGCCCGCGGCTCGTAGACGTACAGCACGTCCTGGGACCCGAAGAGAGGCGGCAGGGACTGAATGGACGGCGCGATGTTGCTCACCGTGACGCGAACCGTGGTGACCGCGCGTCCCCCGTCCCCATCGGTGACGGTCACGATGACGTCGAAGATCCCGTCGTCTGCCCATGTGTGGGTGACCTCGTTGAGCTCATCGCCCTCGTCCTGGGTGGTGTCGCGGTAGTTCCAGACCACATGCAATGTGTCGTCGCCGGGATCGAATGTGCGGACGGCCATCGTCACCGGGCTGCCTTCCTGCCCGCTGTACGAGGGCTCGACCGCGACAACCACCGGCGCGACATTGGTCACGCGCACTGTCAGAGTGTCGGCGACGACGCCGCCGTCACCGTCGTCCACAGTCAGTGTCACCGTGTAGTTGCCGTCCTGGGCGTAGATGTGCGTGGGCTGCGACAGCGCGATCCCGGAGGCTGAGGCCCCGTCACCAAAGTCCCAGGTGAACGTCAGCGGGTCGGCGCCTGGGTCGGCCGCCGCGCCGTCAAAGACGACGAGCGATCCTTCGTTACCGGCTCTGTCGATGCCCGCCTCCACGGTGGGAGCGACGTTGTTGACGCGGATGACCACGGTGTCCGTGGTGCTGCCCCCGTCGCGGTCTTCCACGCGCAGGGTCACCGTGTACTGGTCCTCTTCGTCGCCGGGGCGGTCGTCGGCGTAGGTGTGCCGCGGTGCGTTCAGGTTCCGGCCTGAGACCGTCGTGCCGTCACCGAAGTCCCAGTGGTACGTCAGGATGTCGTCGGGGCCGGGGTCCGATGCTGTCGCAGAGAAGACGTGCTCCTGCCCCTCCGCCCGAGTCGCGTCGTTCCCCGCGTTCACCGTCGGCGCCACGTTGTTGGCCGTGATGGTCAGAGTGTCGCTGACCGAGTTGGTCTGATCGTTGACTGTCAGGGTCACCGTGAAGATGCCCTGCTGCCTGAACCGGTGTGTCGGCGCACGGTCCGAGCTGCTGCCGCCGTCGCCAAAGGTCCAGCTGTAGGTGAGGTTGTCATCCCCTGGGTCCGCGATGGACGGCTCGAACGTGACGCTGTCGCCCTCGTCGATGGTCTGGTCGTCACCGGCATCGACTGTCGGCGCCACGTTGACGACATTGACGCTGATGGTGTCGGTGGTGGACGCGGTGCCGTCGTTGACGGTCAGACGCACGGTGTAGCTGCCCTCCTGCGTCCATGTATGCGCCACGGCATCGAGGTCTTCGCCCTCGTCGGTGTCGCCGTCACCAAAGTCCCAAGTGTAGGTGAGTGTGTCCGCGCCCGGATCGGTGACCGTCGCGGTGAGGTTGACCTCGGTTCCCTCGTTGACGTCGCCATCCACGGCTGTGAGGTCCACCGTGGGCGCGACGTTCGCGACGCGAATCTGGACGGTATTGGAGCCCTCGCCGCCGTCGTCATCCTCCACGGTCAACTCGGCGGTGAAAACGCCCTCCTGGGCGTAGGTATGGGTCGGCGTCGGTCCGACATCGTCTCCGGAGTCACCGTCGCCGTAGTCCCAATTGTACGTGAGAGTGTCGTTGCCGGGATCCGTCGCCGCCCCGGCAAAGGTCACGGTGTCTCCCTCATTGACGCTCTGGTTGTCGCCGGCATCTGCCGTGGGGGCCACGTTCTGGACGGTGACCTGCAGCGTGTCGGTCACGGTGTCGTCGCCGTCGAACACCCGGAGCCTCACGGTGACGGTGGCGTCGTCGTCGTAGGTGTAGGTCACCTCCGGCGTGTCGCCGTCGTCAAACTGGTTGTCGCCGTCCAGGTCCCACGCGTAGACCAACGTGTCGTCGCCGGGGTCGGAGGCGGTTCCGCTGAAGCTGACCTCCGCGCCCTCGGACACAGTCTGATCGTCACCGGCAAAGACCGTGGGCGGCACATTGTCGATGGTCGCCGTGCGTATGACTTCAACCTCATCCGTCCCGTCGTCCACGGTAAGGGTGACGCTGTAGACGTCGTTGTTCACGTAGGTGTGCGACACAGTGGGCTGTGCGGTCGTCACCTCAGCCGTGCCGTCGCCGAAGTTCCAGGTGTAGGTCAACTGGTCATCCGGAGAGCGATCCTCTGCGGACGCCGTGAATGTCACCGCCGTGCCTTCTTCGCCCGAGTGGTTCGCAAAAAGCACAGTGGGCGGCACGTTCTGAACCGTGATAGTCGCGGTGCCGACGCCGGTGTCGACGCCGTCATCGACGGTCACAGTCAGTGTGTAGGTGTCGTCGTTGGTGTACGTGTGGGCCACGCCGCTGCAGTCCGCGTCCACGACCGGGTCCGTGCTGTCTCCAAAGTCCCATACGCAGCTGTGGGTGTCCGCGCCGGGGTCCGTGATGCTCACCGTGAAAGCTGTGGAGACGTTCTCCTCCAGAGTGCGGTTGCCCACCGTCGCGACCGGCGCGACGTTGTTCACCGTGATCACGACGGAGGCCTGACCGGACTCCCCGTTTGTGTCCGTGGCGCGCAGGACCGCGGTGAACACTCCGTCGCCCGTGTAGGTGTGGACACGCGCGAGGTTGTCCACAGCCGTCGTCCCGTCGCCAAAGTTCCAGGCGTAGGTGAGGTCGTCGCCGCCGGGGTCATTGGCGGTGCCGGTGAAGTTGACCGTGTCGCCCTCGTCGATGGTCGTGGGGTCTCCCTCCAAGGTCACCACTGGCGGGGCGTTGGCGACCTCCACCTCGGTGCTGTCCTCCGTCACGCCGCCGTCCTGGTCGTCCACGGACAGGGTCACTGTGTACGAGCCGATGACGTTGAATGTGATGGGCACCGTGTCCAGATCCTGCCCGACGCGCACATCGCCGAACGTGTATTCGTCGCTGTTGTTGCAGTCGTTCTGATCGAGGTCGTTGCAGATGACATCCCAGGTGTAGAACAGCGTGTCGTCGCCGGGATCGGAGACCGCGGCCTCGAACTGCGTCTCCACGCCCTGCGCCGCGCCCACGAACTCCACCATGACGACCGTGGGTGCCACGTTGAGGATCTCGATGTTGTGGGTGTCGGAGTCCGTGCCGCCGTCGCCGTCGTCCACGTCCAGGGTCACCGTGAAGCTGCCCTGATCGCCGTAGGCATGAGCGACGTTGGCCCCGGCGTCCGTGTCGCCATCGCCAAAGTCCCAAGCGTACGTGATGGTGTCGGCGGTGCCGGGATCGTTGGTCGTCCCGACGAAGCTGACCGCGCTGCCTTCATTGGCCTGGGCAACAGCGGCGATATTGGTCCCGCTCGGTGCCACATTGGCGATGTTGACGGTGATGGTGTCGTCGGTCTGCCCCCCGTCGTCGTCGGTCACCCGCAGGCGCAGCGTGAAGCTGTCGTCATCCGGGTACGCGTACGTCACCGTGGCCCCGGAGTCGTCAAACGTCCCGTCGTCGTCAAAGTCCCATTGGTAGGTGAGGACGTCGGCCGCCACGTCGGTGGCGACCCCAGTGAAGGTCAGCTCGTCCCCCTCGTCGGCGGAGCGATTGCCGCCGGCGCTCACATTGGCGGGCGCCACGTTCGCGACGGTGACCGTCAGCGAGTCGGTGCCGGAGGCCCCGTCCTCATCGGTCACCCGCAGGCGCACCGTCACCGTGGCGTCGTCAGGATAGGTGAAGGTGGCGTCGGGCCCCACTGCGTCGTCGAATTGCCCGTCGCCGTCGAGATCCCACGCGTAGGTGAGGGTGTCGTCGCCCGGGTCCTCGGCGCTTCCTGCGAAGTCCACCTCCACCCCTTCCTGCGCCGCGATGTCGTCGCCCGCGGCGGCGGTCGGAGCAACGTTCTGCACAGTGATCTGGACGGTGTCGGTGCCAACACCGCCGTCGCCGTCGCTCACGCGAAGCCCGACATTGACGGTGACTTCGTCATTGTAGGTGTGGGTGATGGTGACACCGGACGCGTCGTCGTACTGCCCGTCTCCGTCGAGATCCCAATCGTACGTCAGCGTGTCCTCCGTGCCCGGATCGGTCGACCCGCTGCCGTCCAACGTGATCTCCGTGCCTTCGCCGACGGTCTGGTCCGCGCCGGCGTTGGCGGTGGGGGCGACGTTCTGCACGGTGACAACCAGGGAGTCGATGTGGGAGTCCCCGTCGTCGTCCGTGACCCTGAGCCGCGCTGTGACGTTGCCATCATCCGGGTAGACGAAAGTCGCGTTCTGCCCGACGCCGTCGTCGAAGCTTCCGTCATTGTCCAGATCCCACTCGAGCGTGAGCGTGTCCGCCCCAGCGTCCTGGCCGGTGCCGGAGAAGGTCACCGTGGCGCCCTCGTTGACCGTCTGGTCGGCGCCGGCGTTGGCGACGGGCGTCGCGTTGCTGACATCCACATCCAGAGTGTCGAGGTCCGCCCCCCCGTCGTCGTCACTGACCCGAAGCGCGACCACACACGTTCCACCGTTGCAGTCGGAGTCATCGGTGTAGGTGTAGGAGACGTTGGTGCCCGTGGCCTGCGCGTTGAAGTTGTTGCCGTCGTAGTTGAAATCCCATTCGTAGAGGAGCACGTCGCCGGCGCCCGGGTCGGTCGCTGAGCCCGTGAAATTGACCTGTGTGCCCTCTTGCACGGACTGGTTGCCGCCGGCGTTGGCCGAAGGGGCCACATTGGACACCACCATGCTGTGGGTCACGATGTGCGATTCGCCCGCGGGATCGGTGACGCGCAGGGCGACATCTCCGGTGAAATCATCGGTAAATATATGGGCGACCGCGTCCCCCGTGTCCTCAACGTCAAAGGCGTTGCCGTCGTAGTCGAAGTCCCACTCGTAGGTCAGCGTGTCCCCATCCAGGTCCACAGACCCAGACCCGTCAAAGGTCACCTCGTCACCTTCGTCGGACGCCGCGTCCGCGGCGATGTCTCCCGTTGGGGCGCGGTTGAACTGGGCGAGGTTGGTGACGATCCGACGCGCGTTTCGGTCCTCGGGGACAAATCGATCCCAGACGAAGAGCGCCTCCCCTGCCCCGTCCCCCGCGCTGTCGAGACCGCTCTCGCGGTGCGCGCTCACGGCAATGTCAAAGGGGTTGACGTTGGCGATGACGAACCCGTTGGGCAGCTGCGCATCATCCTTGGTCAGCTCGGCGCCCTGGATGTTCCGTTCGTTCCCGTCGTACACAACCCACGACACCGAGAAATAGTCTCCACGAAGGGCCGAGACGGACACCTGCCGGGCGTCGTCTGCGCCGCTCTCGAGCACGATCGGCGTCTTGAGGCCCGCGCCCAGAGTCGTGTTGATCCGCACAGCGCTGACATCGCCGTCACCATCGACGTCGGACCAGACCGCAACGAGCACACCGCCGCCCACAGTGGCGTCGATGCTCGCCACGCTGCCGGAGGCGGTCCCCAAGGTGGCCATCTCCATCTTCAGGGTCCCGTTCTTGTCGGTGCGTCGCACAGTGATGCTCGAATCGCTCGTATCCTCCCAGACATGGAAATTGTTCGCGCCGGCGCTCGTCAGGCCCCACGCCCCGAGATCCGAGGTGACCAGTTCCTTCAGGTCGCCCAGGGTGGCGTCGGTGTTGCGCAGGTTCCGCGCGTGCAGCGAGCGTGTTCCCAGCTCCTCCTGCGCCCAGACCACCAGGAATTTGTCGTTGGTGGCGAACGAGCAGCGCACCTGGTCGATGGTGACGTCGGTCTGCGATGACCGCACCTCGTCCACGCCCAGCACCCCGCCGCCGTTCACCACGCGGGCCGCGCGGACGCTGGTGCCGCCCTCAATCCACACGACCAGGAAGCGGCTGCCATCGGTGCAGCTCGTCAGACCCGAGGCGGCCCCTCCGGTCTCCACGGTAATGCCGGCGGGATCCAGGACATTGCCGGCATTGTCGACGCGGGTCGCGTAGACGTCCGCGCCAGTCCGCTCGTCCACCCAGCTGACCAGGTAATACAGGCCGCTGAACGCAACCGACGGGCTGTGTTGGACGTTCGCGGACCGATTCACCACGACCGGTGTGGTCTCGTTCTGCCCGAGCGCGTCCGCGTTGCCGTACAAGATGTTGCCGTTGTTGTCGTTCCACGTGTAGCCCACGGTGTCGTCAATCCGCACCACGGCGGGCCCGATCTCGTCCGCGTCCTCTCCGGCCACCGTCAGAGTGAACACCGCGGTCCAGTTCAAGAGAAAGCCCTTGGCCACGATGTCACTGTCCTGCGCCGGAGGCGTGCTCTGGTAGGCAATGGTCACGCCCACAGGGGTCGCGAGGATGTCCGCCGCGCGCTGATCGCCCGCAGTAACGTCGATGTTCTCCTCCGCGCTCGGCGTGTCGAGCCCGGTGTCCGCGACGTTGACGCTGCCCGCCTTCACGTCCTCATTGGCGCCGCCCTCCGTGTGCCAGGCAGCGCGGCACCGCGTCGCACCCGTGTCGTTGTAGCAGGCCACCGCCGGTCGCTTCGGGTCGTCGGCCGAGGCGAGCGTGCGCGTAGCGCCCACAAGCGACGTTCCGACCACGCCCTTGCCTTGGATGTTTGCCGCGCTGTCGTTGCGCCAGGCGAGCAGCGCCCTGCCCGTTGATCCCGCCACATCCGGCGTCCGTTGGTCGCCACCTGCGTTCGTCACATTGGTCGGACCCGCGACGACGGTGGCGGCGCCGTCCACGGACGCCAGGAAGATGTCCTTGCCGTTGCCGTCGGCGCTGAAAGCCACGTGAAAACGCGTACCGTCCGAACCCGCGGCAACATTTCCGAGTCCGGATGCCCCATCCTCGACCACGAGCTCCACTTTGTTGCGCGGGTTGCCCTGATCGAGCACTGCGGCGCGCACGTAGCGACCGGCACCTCGGTCGTCCGTCCAGGCCACCAACCAGCGCGACCCGAGATGCGCCAACGCCGGCCGTGTGTAGCTATACTCGCCCGTCGAGATCGCCAGCGGTCCGCCGGATTGGATTGCGCCGGCTTCGTTGACGACCACGCCGTACACACCGTTGCCCGCCTTGTACGGGACCGCCCGGTCCTCGATCCACGCGATGAGAATCTGCGTCGGTGCGTCGACGCCGCCGGCGTAGTCACTGACCGCGACCGGTCCCACGGACGTCTTCGCGGCGCCGCTGTTTTCGTAGATCGGATTGTCGGTGCCGAGCTCGCCCTGCCAGACAGGATCGATGACCACGGGATAGCTGGCGCCGGCCAGCCAGTCGCCAGGCACCTCGATCCGCGCGACGGCCCCCTCCAGTTGGTGGCGCAGCCGCAACGTCCGCGAGGCGGCGTCGGTGACCAGAATGTCGGAGACGTGCACGCCGGGACCGGTGCGAGAGGCAAAGTGAAGGCCCGTGCCCGTCTGCTCCGGAGCCGCCGACAGATCGCCGGTGATGACCAGCCCTCCCTGACCGGCACTGCGCGACAGGGTCCAGGTCTGCTCCACCTGGCCATCCCGGGACTCCCACATCTCCACGACGGGGCCAACCGCGTACGTGACGCGGTTCTCGTTCCGAGCCCGCACTGTTGGGTGCAACAGCGCCCGCCCTCCCACCGACACGCCGCGGGTCCGCCACGAAACGGGACCGCCGGCGGCGCCGTCCGCCCGCGGCTGAAAGGTCACTGTCCCCTGGGTATCAAAGCGCGTCGCGTAGGTGCGCCCGGCAGTCGCCCACGTTCCCGTTGGGGCCGTGCTGCCCCACAAGGGGTCCGCGCCCGCGTCCACCACAAAGTGTCGGGCGCGCTCCACGACGGCGCCGAGGTCGAGAGCCTTCCTCTGGGGCGCGGCGCCGTCGGCTCGGGCCGAACCCGTGCCGACGGCGCTCTCGGACGCCACGGTCTGGTCGAGCTCGGGCGCGGTCTGAACCGCCTGCTCCGAGCACGACATCGTCAAAGCGCACGCAAGCGCGCACAGCGAGAAAGCGGCTTGGATACGTCCGCGGGGGAAGTCCATCGATTACTCCGGGGTGCGCTGGGGCGAGCCGGCACCGGCACCGCGCACCGTGTTCTTTCGGTTGTTCCACCGCGAGCGTAGCAAATGCCATGGCCCCCGGAAAGCCGAACTTCACGCCGAAAGTCGCAACACTCCGCCCGCGCGCCCGTACACATACGAGAAACCATAGAGGTGAAGCTGTGTGGACAGATTGGATCCGAGGGCGTCTCCGGACGCCTGTTGCCGTGGACTTCGATGGCAGGCCAGTGGCCGGGGGACTGGGCGTGGGGTGCGTCTGCGACGGGCGCCAGCTGGGTGCGGTGCTCGAGAGGATCTCGTCCCCCGGACCGACCATCTGGCTCGAAGCCAGCGGGCTGTGCCACGCGGCTGCGCACCCCGCCACCTACCTGCTGCGGGTGGACGAGCCAGAGGCCTCCGAGGCGCTGCGCACCGCGCTGCGACTGCGCGGCTTCGACCTGGCGGTCGTCACCCTGGCCTCCACCTGCGAACCCCGGCACAACGCCGACCTCTTCGACGCGCTGCGGGTGTCGCCGTCGCAAGGTCTTCCCGTCCTTGCGCTCTTCGTCGGCCCCGCGGGCTGGACGGACCCACTGGCCCGAGCGCTCGCGGCGCGCGCGTCGATGCTCGGTGGATCGCGGCTCCCCGGCGACGGGCTGGATTTGCCGGTACCTGCCTCAAGTGATAAGACGTGATCTGGCCAAAAAGTCGGGAGGCGCGCGTGCGCGGGACCGATCGCTCCCGAGGGACATGACGACGCTGGACCAGCGCAGCCCATCAGACCCTTTCGGCGGACAGCGCCGATTTGAGAGTCTGCTCATTACCGAAGACGAGCGCGTGATCCGCCAGGTTCAACGCGTCCTCGAGCCCGGCGGCTACGGCGTCACTGTACATCACGCAGGGCGCGCGGGCCTCGACGCGTTGCGGGGCGGCCACTTCTTGATCTGCCTGGTGGATCAGGACCTGATGGACATCTCGGGCTTTGAGGTGGTCGGTCAGGGCAAGGATCTCTCTCCGGAGACTGAGTTCGTGATGCTCTTTGAGTACCCGAGCATGTCCAAGGCGCTGTTGGCGCTGACCTACGGTGCCTATGGGTACCTCCCCAAGCCAGTGGAAGATCCCGCGGCTCTTCTGACCAAGGTCATCCTGGCGCGCGAGAAGATTTCCCTGAACATGCAGCTGCGCACGCTGATGCAGGAGTTCGAGGATCGAGGGCGCGTCGAGACCGATCTCGAGGGCAGCTCCAGCTCGCCGGCGTGGGCTACGGGCGTTGCGACGGACATGGGTAATACGTGACTATGGCAAACATGCGACGACTCCTGTTCGGGCTCTCTTTGTGCGCCGCCCTCGTGGCGGCGGGCTGTTTCCCGGACTTCGAGCAGTTCAAGGACTACGAGACCCCCGACGAGGACGTGCAGGGGGACACCGGCGACCCCGACACCGGGGACGCCGAGCCTGACATCGCGCCCGACCTCGGGGACGCGGACGCGCCGGACACGCCCAACGACACACCCGATGTCCCGGACGACACGCCCGACGCCCCGGATGGCCCGGACATGCCGGACACACCGGACGTGGTGGACGAGCCCGACGTAGTGGACGAGCCCGACGTGGTGGACCCCGCCGAGATCGGACCTGCCTGTGCCGGGGACGGCGACTGTGACGAGGGCTTGACCTGCTACCAGACCTTTGACGGGGGCCTGTGCAGCAAGCGCTGCGAGGTCCACGAGGACTGCCCGTCGGGCACGTTGTGCGCCGCGGAGGTGGGCGTCGGTTGGTGTGTCCAGAAATGCGAGGCCGAGACCGGCTGCGGCCCGGTGGGTCGAGACGACCTGGACTGCGTCCGCTGGTTCGATGAGGACGACGGCTACGTCTGCGCATCGGACCAGGACGGAGACCGCGCGTTGAACCAACGCGACAATTGTCCGGAGGTGCGAAACCCCAACCAATACGACGGGGATGCCGACGGTCAGGGCGACGCTTGCGACAACCTTCCGTACTGCCCAGGCGATGGAACCGGCGATGGAAACTTCGCGCCAGCGACCCGAGAGACCTACGTGAACCGCGCGACGCCCCCGGAGCCTCTGGAGAGCGGTGGGCTCGTGGACCTCGAAGCGCGCGGAGAGGTCTGGTATGTGGGCGGCAAGAACGAGCAGGGAGAACCCGTCTCCCGCGTCCTCGCCTACGATGTCGCCGGCAACAGCTGGGGCGGTCGGCCGCAATACGCCCTGCCCTACCCCGCCTACGGCGTCGCCGTCGCGCACGACCGCTACCGCGATCTCGTGGTGGCGACCCCAGGAATCACCACTGGCGGCGTGGCGCAGCCTCGGCTGCTGGTCCTGAATCTGCGGGACCCGACACCCCAGTGGCGCACGGGCCCGACCCTGGAGAACCCGCTGCTCTACCCCGTCGCAACCCATGTGTTC
>CALBXO010000932.1 GCA_937890335.1 uncultured Pseudomonadota bacterium
CGTGCCATCGCGCGCCGGGACAGGCCCTCGGCCCCCAGCGTCGCTGGCCAGGTCAGGGGGACTCGCAGATGAACGACGCCTGGACATTGCAGTCCTCATCGTTCCACTTCCCCGCCCAGCTCGGGTCCTGGCAGCTCTCCGGATCCAGGCAGGTGTGGAGCTCCGCGCAGTCCTGATCCCCACCGTCACCGTTGTTCGGCTGCCCTGGGTTCCAGTTGGTGTAGCCGGGCGCCGTCCCGTCGTGCCACACGAACGCGCCGCCGGTCTGCTTGTCGTTGAGCCCGAGCCAGGTCTCGTCGAGACCACCGGCCCACGCCCTCTGGTTCAGAAAGTCGTTCTCCTCCTCGGTCTCGATCTTCACAAGGTGCTGCCCGATCCGTTGGCAGAAGATCTGAGCTTGCGACCACGTGCTGGGCTGGTCGCAGAACAGGTACGTTTGACCCTGTCTTTGCACCGCGGGACAAGGGCAGGTGTCCCCGTCGTCAGGGACTCCATTGCAATCGTCATCCACGCCGTTGCAGACCTCCTGCCCCGGCGTCGTCACGTCTGGATTGTCGTCGTCGCAATCGCCCTCGGGAGCGTCGCCTGTGGCGAGCCCCTCGGCGGTGCAGGTCAGATCTTCCACCAGAACTGTGGTAAGCGGCTCTGCGCGGACACCGTCACCATCTGCGTCGACGTAGCAAAACTCGCGGCGGTCACAGTCCTGATCGATCCCATCAGCGATGACCTCCTCCGCGCCGGGGTACACGGCGGGCGCAGCGTCATCGCAGTCGTCGTCCAGCGCGGAGTGACCGTCCGGCGCCTCGCACCCGAGGACCGCCTCCGCGCCGATGGCCCCATGCCCGTCACCGTCCGCGTCCACATAGTACGGCGTGTCGCAGTCGGGAACGTCGGGTGGCATGTCTTGGTTCTGGTCCGGCGCCCCCATATCCGGGGTCGGCTCTGCGCCGTCGGGCGCCACGTCCCGCGTCGCGTCGGGCCGGGCGTCAGCGCCGTCGGGCTCCCCGGCAGCGTCCTGGTCCAGGTCGAGCGGGTCCGGCGGCGTGGCCCCCCGTGCACAGGAGGCAAGGCAGACGACAAACCCCAGTAGCAAGGCGGGCGGGCGCAGCATGGTGCAGCGAACAGTACCACAACGGTCTGCCGGCGGAGAATTCGAAGGTGCGCCCCGTCGGCGGCGGGCCGCCCGGCTCAGCCCTGTTGCGCGGGCGTGATGACGCCAACCACGGCGCCGTTGCTGTCGCCGATGATGGACATATAGCCCACACCGGGCACGGAGAACGCCGGCGCCTTCACGTCGCCGCCTTTGCTCGTCGCGCGCGCCACCGTGGCGTCCACGTCGGCCACTTCAATCCACGGCAGCCACATCGCCGGCGCCTCCTCAATCTTGGACTGCATGGCGCCACCCACCATCGCGTCGCCGTGCTTGAGGACGTAGTAGTCGCCGTCCGGCATCGGCATCTTCTCCGAGGTGATGCCGAACGTCTTCTCGTAGAACGGCAGAACAGCGTGGATGTCCTTGGCCCACAGCTCGGTCCAGTGGAACGCGCCATCCCCCGCCGGCGCGTTGGACGCACCCGCCTCATCCGCTTCGTGGAACAGAGCGAACGCGGCGCCTTGGGGGTCCGCAATCACGCTGATCCGTCCCACGCCCGGGACGCTGAACGGCTCGGCCAGGATCGAGCCACCGTTGCCCTTGGCCGCGGCGGTTGTCGCGTCCACATCCTCCACACGCAGGTAGGACACCCAGTGGCTCGGCACGCCGGGCGCAGCGGCGACCAGGCCGCCGCGCGGCTTGTCGCCAGCGACGAGCGAGACGTAGGTACCGGCGGGTCCCATGTCCATCTCGTGCGTCTTCCAGCCGATGACCTCGGTGTAGAAAGCCTTCGCGGCGTCCTTGTTGTCAGACGCGTTCTCGTACCAGACGAAGCTGTTGTTGTTGTAGGCCATGATCTCTTCTCCAATCAGTTCGTGCCCATCGGGCGTTCAAGGTCTCCCAGGCGGCAGCACATTCGCCGCTCTCACCGGGAAGACGAACCGCGAACCCTCGGATCGACACAGCCGTTGAATTTTTACTGATTTTGCTGCCAACCCCGACGCCGTCGGCACTAGTGGACCGAGGTGGGGTAGATGCGCAGATCGTCAAACGCGCCCTGCGCCCCATCGCCGTCAAACGCGTCCCACGCACTGAGGTACATAGGCTGCGTCGGAGATTCTGCCGACGGAACGATGACCGCGTGCCAGCGGATGGTCTCTTCCCGCGTGCCGTCGATGTACCACACGCCCCAGGGGCGATTCCCCGGGTCCAGGACCCAGCTGAACACGAGCCACACCCACCGCGTGTCACGGAAGCGACCGCTGAGAAAACTCTGCGAGACCGCGACCCGGTTCTGGAGGTCAAAGATCTTCCCGTGCATGCCGCCATCGTACTCCAGACGCAGCTCGTACCGGCTGTTGAGCGACACGCGGAACAGGTGGTGCTTCCCGTCGACGGAGCCCGGTTTGTAGAGGAAGCTGATGGCGCCCTGGCTGAGCTCGATGTTGTTCACGCCGTTGAATCCAGCCTGCGGAAACCGGACCCAATCGCTGCCCGAGGCCTGGAACGCGTTGCCGTACTGTCCCATCACAAACTGTGCGTTGCCGCTCATCTCGCCGTCACCGGCGCCCCGCAGGGGCGTCTGGACCGCCGCCGCGTTGTCGAGTGTCACGTGCAAGAGCGGACACCCAAGCTCCGGATGGGACTGTTGCTCGCACTGGACCTGGTCCCCGAAGCAGCTCCACACGGCGCAGTTGCCGCAGGATGCCCCGGGCGTCGCCGCCAGCGGCTCGCAGCCGCCACAGAGGTTGCGGCCCGGGTCGGAGCAGGTCAGCGACGGGCCGTCGCAGGTCCAGGTCCCACAGCCCCCGCACGCACTGCCGACCGCGGCGGGCAACGGACCGCAGCCCCCACATTCATTGGCCTGGCAATCCCCCGGGCAGCCGTCCGCCCCAGGGCACTCGCACCCGTTGACAGATTCAGGGCCCAGGTCATCGTCCATGTCGGAGAATCCTTCCGCGCATGCGTACTCGCAGGCGCCGTCCTGGCACGTGGCCCGCGCGCCGCGCACCACGGGGCAAGGAGAGCAGGACCCGCAGTGGAGAGCGTCGCCCAGGGCGTCGACGCACACGTCCGAACAGAAGATGCGGCCCTCGGGGCAGGCGGGTCTCCCGGCGTCATCGCCTCCGCCGGCGTCGCCCTCGTTGCCAGCGTCGGGCGTGTCGAGCAGAGAGGGGCCCTCGCCCCCCTCGTCTGGGCCCACATAGGCACCCGGGTCCGGCCCGAGGCTGCACCCGGCGAGCAGTAGAGTCAGCCACAAGACGCGCAGAGCGACCTCCTTCACGGCGTGCGTTCGTTCATGGTTGCGCACATCATAGCACATCGTGCGACACTCTCCACACAGGGAACAACGGGGGTAACGCGGTGTAACGAGCGTTGCGTTGCCCTCCCCTGGTTCTTCGGCCACGCTGGCCCAATGGATGAGCTACGAATTCTGTCGCCGACCGGTATACTTGGGTACGGCTTCCCCCCGCAGAGCCTCAAGAACGGAATGGAGCGCGCGCCGCACGTGATTGGCGTGGACGGCGGTTCCACGGATGGGGGTCCCTACTACCTCGGCATCGAACCGGGGATAGCGTCGGGGCGGACAGAGGCGTTTCGCGACTTCCTGCGGCGCGACCTGGAGCCACTCCTCACTGCGAGTTCGGACGCGTCGATCCCGCTCATCATCGGCAGCGCGGGGTTTGCCGGCGCAGACCTGCACCTGTTTGGCACTGTGGGTCTGGTGCAGATGATCGCCGCGGAGCTGGGGCTCAAGCGTCGAAAGATGGCGACCATTCGCGCCGAGATCCCGGCGCAGGTCGTACACGCGGCGCTGACAGACGGACGCATCGCGCCGCTTGGCCCGGTGCCCAATCTGACCCATGCCGACGTGGACGACGCGGTGCGGATTGTGGCCCAGATGGGCGTGGAACCCATCGCCGAGGCCCTGCGCAGCGGCGCAGAGGTCATCGTCGCGGGGCGCGCCAACGACCCGAGCATTTTTGCGGCGCGCGCCGTCGTTGACGGGTTCGACAAGGGCCTCGCGCTCCACATGGCCAAGATCCTTGAGTGTGGGGCGATCGCCTGCGAGCCAGGCAGCGGCAGTGATGTGCTGCTCGGTACCCTGCGCGAGGATCACTTTGACATTGAGGCCATGAACCCGGAGCGGCGCGCGACCGTGCGGTCCGTGGCCGCCCACACCTTCTACGAAAAGTCAGACCCCACGCGCCTGTACGGACCCGGCGGGCACGTCGACCTGTCCGACGTACGCTTCGAGCAGCTCACGCCGCGGGTTGTACGGGTCCGGGGCTCACAGTGGGTGCCCGACCCGATCTATCGCGTCAAGCTGGAGGGCGCCCGGCGCGTGGGCTTCCGCACCATCGCAATCGCCGGGCTGCGGGATCCTGCGGCGCTTCGCGTGCTCGACGAGCTGCTCGAGGAGACCCGGCGACAGACTGCCGAGCGGTTCCCCGAGCTCAACCTCGACACGGCCCTCCACATCCGCGTGTACGGCCGCGACGGCGTGATGGGCGCCTTGGAACCCACGCCCGTGACCGGACACGAGGTGGGTCTGGTCTTTGAGGCTGTCGCACAGACCCAGGGATTGGCCACAAGCCTGTGCGGTCACGCCCGCTCAGTGCTGCTCCACCTGGGCTTTGAGGGGCGTTGGTCCACCGCGGGCAATCTCGCCATGCCTTTCTCCCCGCAGGACATCCCGGCGGGCCCGGTCTACGGGTTCCACATCTACCACCTCATGGAGGCAACGGACCCATCCAGCCTCTTCCCCATCGACTATATGGAGATTGGCGTATGACCCGCCTCGTCGATATCGCCGGAGTGATTCGCAGTAAAAACGCCGGGCCATTCGAGCTCACACTGGATGTGTTCTTCCTGGATCGAAGCGGCTGGGAGACCGCGCGCGAGAGCGGCGCTCTGTCCGCCGACGCCATCGCGGCGCTGTACCGGGTCCCGAAGGAGGATGTCCTGGCGGTGCACTGGTTTGCGCCGGCGCTCGGGTGGAAGGCCGTCATCCGTCGTCAGGTCAGCTCGGGAACCGTGGGAGATCGCGACGGCTACGGAGCGCAACAGCACGCACCGTTGCTGGGTCTCACGCTCCGGGGATAGGTGCCCGGGAGCGGCCCTCCGAGGCCTCACGGCGGCGTCGGGCCAGGTTGCGGTCCCGCTACTGGGGCAGACAGCCCGAGGGGCCGGAGATCCCGGCGATTCGGCGGCAGCTGTACCCACGGCGGCAATCGTCGGCCGTGGAGC
>CALBXO010000933.1 GCA_937890335.1 uncultured Pseudomonadota bacterium
GGCGAGCGGCACAGCGCCTCGACATCCGCGTCCGTCGCGCCAGAACGGAACAGGCCCAGCGATACCACCTGCCGCAACTGCGGCTGCTGGCCCACCGCGGCCAGCATTCCGGCGGCGTTGCGCAGGCGCAGATGCAAGACGGGGGCGGCGCGAAACAGTTTCTTGGCGACGTTTGGAAAGTCGGCCGCCTCAAGCGTGACCAGGTCCACGAAGCCGCGATCCAGCCTGCACTCGACCCCGAGCTTGGCAACCTCGGCCGTCCAGTCGGCGCCGTGCTGCGCCAGGAGGGCCTCGGACTGGGCCTCCAGCTCGTCGTACTCGCCCCAGCTTCCTGGTTTGCGCCGCAGCGCGTGGAGGCGCAGCTGCGCTCCGATGAAATCGGCGCGCGGATCCCGCCGACCGCGGAGCCAGTCGGCGTACGACGCCCGGGGCCGATCCTCTTCAGGCCAGCGCAGAACGTCCTTGTAGAGGATGCGGTTCTCCCTCACAGCGCCGCGATTGTCCGCGTTCGCCGGCCAACCGGCAAGGGCGCGGCCGCCGATCCTGCGCGATATCGGCTGGATGCGCCTCGGAAACCGGAGGCGGGTCCGGCTCGGACCCATTCGGAGATCTCGTCGGAGAGGGGTTTGTGCCGGCCGCTCTCGCGACTTTGGCCCTGAGGGTCCCCTGTTTCTCAGAGTGTCTTGGGCGTGCGACTGTGGTAGACACAGGGCAGTAGCGACGAGGCGTGCCGATGCGCCGTCGACCGGCGGTGTCGATGTGGATCGGGCGCTGTCGCAGCGAGAGGCGAGACGATGCCAAAAGTCTATCTGACCAACCACGATGTCCACGCAGAGGTGCTCGCCTACGACACCGACTCAGGCGGGTTCGCGCGGCACAAGCGCTCCGATCTTCCGCTCGGCAAAGAGACGGACCGCGGGTTCTACACGGAGGTCGACGGCGGCGTCTTCGGTGTGTACGCCACCGCGGAGGGTCCCGTGTTCTTTCACGACGCCCAGCGGACGCCGCTGAGCAAGGGTTCCCACGGTGTCAGCCTCCGAAAAGGCAGCAAGTCCCACAGATTTGCGCTCACGCAGGGTGACGAAGAGGTGGCGGCGGTCTGGTACCGCGCCCCGACCACCGTGGGGACGAGTCCCTACGACGACGACGCGACCTTCCACGACTTCTTCGCATGGCTCGAGGGCAGCATCGACACCGACCGCTTCTACGCCTGGCACACCTCCGGTGGGAAGAAGGCCAGCGCGTTCGGCGAGTATCTCTGGGTTCGGAATCGGAAGACCGGCGTATTCACGGAGCGCTATCGGGTGATCATGCTCGGCGAGGACGAGGACAGCCTGCCGGATCGCGGCGACGTCGACGGCGTCGTGCCGGGCGTGGACGCCAACGACCGCTTCCAGCAGCTCGTGGATAGATACCACGGCGCGGAGTTCGAGTGCGGTCGCACCTACGCGACCGGCTGGACCACCGTCGAGAAGCAGGTCGTTGCCCTGCGCGACTACGACTACGACTGACGGCGCCCGCTCATCGGCGGCTCCACCACTGCGGAAACAATCATGCGGGATGCATTTGTACTCGGCGTCGGATCGACGACGTTCGGAAAACACGTCGACCGCAGCTTCAAGGAGCTCACGGGAGAGGTCTACGAAGCCGTGCTGGCGGACGCCGGGCTGGACGACGGCGGCGCCATTGAGCAGGCCTGGTTTGGCAACTGCGCCATGGACCACTTTGGCCAGTCGTCGATCCGTGGGCAGGTCTGTCTGGCGCCACAGGTCGCAAGCGGTCGCTTCCCAGAGCGCGTGCCCGTGGTGAATGTGGAAGCCGGGTGCGCCACAGGGTCCATGGCTTTCCACGCTGCGTGGAAGGACATCCTCTCAGGCCTCAGCGAGGTGTCCCTGGCCATCGGGGTGGAAAAGGTGCTGCACCCAGAGCCGCGAACCATCCTCGACATCTTCGCCGGCGGCATCGATCAGTTCGACCCCGACGTCTGGAAGCAGGAGTTTGCCGCGGGCGGTGACGAGTGCGGCATGCCATTCGAGCCCCATCCCATGCGTGTCGTCTTCATGGATGTCTACGCGATGAAGGCGGCGTGGCTGATGAAGCACCGCGGCGTCACGCGCGAGCAGATCGCTGAAGTCGCGTCCAAGAATCACAACATTGGCGCGCGCAATCCACGCGCACAATACAAGTTTGAGCTCACGCCCGAGCAGGTCCTGGCAGACAGAACCGTGGTGGGCGGCCTCACACGCTCCATGTGCTGCCCGGTCAGCGACGGCGCCTCGGCGGCCATCCTCTGTTCGGCGGACTTCCTCGCGTCACAGCCAGCAAGCGTCCGCGCCAGGGCCGTGCGGATTCGAGCCAACGCGCTGGCCGGCGGCAAGTTCCGGCGGCTGGACGAGCCAAGCCTCACACAGGTAGCCGCCACGCGCGCGTATCAATTGGCGGGCATGACGCCAGCGGACGTCGATGTAGTCGAGCTGCACGACGCCACCGCGGCCTGTGAACTCCGCAAGCTTCCGGAGCTGGGTTTGTGCGCGCAGGGCGAAGAAGGCGCGTTCAGCGCCGCCGGTCACACGCGGCGCGGTGGCTCCAAGCCGGTGAACACCTCGGGAGGTCTGGTCTCGAAGGGGCACCCGCTGGGCGCGACGGGCCTCGGCATGATCCACGAGGTGGTCGAGCAGCTGCGCGGCGAGGCCGGAGACCGCCAGGTAGAGGGCGCGCGCGTCGGGTTGGCGGAGAACGCCGGCGGCACGATGGGGTGGGAGGAGGCGGCGTGCTCCGTCACCCTGCTTGAGGCGGTGCTTTGAAAAAAGTCATCGCAGCATTCGGCGCCCTCGCCGGTTTCGTCGTCCTACTGGTCGCGCTGGCCGCAGTGCTCGTGTTCACCTCACCGCGCGAGCACACAGTCACAGGTTCTGTCCTCGTCGACGCCGCGCCGGCAGATGTCTTTGCCAGGGCGACAGACCTCGACCGGCGCGAGGACTGGGCGCCCATGCTCGTCAAACTGCGCAAGACCGACGACAAGCATTGGACGGAGGAGACCGAGTGGGGCGACAAAATGTCCTTCGAGGTCGTCGCCCACGATCCTCCGAAGTTTCACAAGGTCAGGATCGTGAACGCCGACGAACTGGGATTTGGTGGGGCTTGGAGCTGGAGGGTGGAGGCGCACGGCAAGAAGACCCGCGTCTCCATCACCGAGGACGGCTACGTCGACAACCTCTTGTTCCGCGTGTTGTCCAAATACGTGTTTGGGCACGAGTCCAACATCAAGCTGACCCTGGAAGCGTTCGCGACCCATATGGGCGAGAAGAACCCATCAGTCACGTTCGCAAACCCCTGACCGGCTCGCCCCGCCTACTTGCCCAGTTTCTTGCGAATGAGTTCCACGAGTTGCCGGTCTTCCGGCTGCAAGGCGAACGCCTGACACAAGCCTGCGTAGACCGCGAGGGCCGCAGGCAGGGCCACCCAGCCGCCCCACGGCGGCAGCGCGAACACGATTCCCAACGCGGCCGCCAGGCTGGCGACGCCCGCTGCCACGACCTTCAGATACGCCCGCGTGTAGGGCTGGATCTTGAGCAGGAACCAGACCTCGAGCAGGGAGGCGATGTTCCAGGCGACCACCGCACACGCCGTTGAGATGGCAGCGCCGATGATCCCGTAGCGCGGCACGAGCAGGTAGTTGCCCACGGCGTTGAGCCCGCCGAGCAGCGCAGTGTTCGCCAGAACCCACTTCTCATGGCCGGTCATCATCAAGACGCCACCCACCGGCCCCGCGCTGGCATTGAGTGTCTGGGCGAGCGCGAGGACCGCCACTGTGGAGGCCGCCACTGTGAACTCCGGACCCCACAGCGACAGGATCGGTGAGCCCAGGGTCACGACGACCAGCAGCAGGGGGACGCTCAGCAGCGTCACCCAGCGCGTCTCCAATTGGTAGAGGTCGCGCACCTCGTCGGGACGCCCCGCGTGGTGGGCGGCGCCGAGCTTCGGAAACACGACCGCGTTGAGGGCCGTCAGAAAGATGGGCACGTGGTTGGCGATGACCGCCGCGGCGTCATAGAAGCCGACCTCGTCCGCGGACCGCAGCCCTCCCACCATGAACCGGTCCACCTGGCTGACCAGCTGCGCCGCGCCGATGTAGCTGAGCATGATGACGCCGAATTTCAGCATCTCGCGGTAGCGCGCCGGACCCTGGGGCGCTGGCGCCGACCCAGTCATGCCAGCGGCGCCGCGCGCTCCCCAGAGGGCCGACAGAATCCAGCCTGCGGAGAAGGCGGCACACGCTCCAACTTCCTCCGTGCCCGTCGCCCACGCTACGCCGAGCCCGGCGACGCCCACAGCCGAAGGA
>CALBXO010000934.1 GCA_937890335.1 uncultured Pseudomonadota bacterium
AAGGTCACGCGGTCTTCTGGTGAGATCAGTTCGACCTCGGGAGGCGCCTCGTCGTCATCGGGGCTGGGCGGCGGATCTCCCGACGCGGGGCCCACCAGGTTCAACAGCGCCTGGACTGTGTTCTGCCTGCCGCCACGGCACTGGCATTGGACCGCCCGCCCGGTGCCGCACCACTCGGACGAGTCCTGGAACGTCTTCTGGCCACACCCGCTCAGGTACGTCATCGGGTCCTGACATTTGTACTCATGTTCCAGGGACAGCGTGTGGCCGATTTCGTGGGCGGTGATTTCGCACACCCGTCGGTCCGAGCTGATGTTGCGGCTGAACACGTAGGCGACAGCCTGCTCGATGGGCCGGCATGCGTAGTAGTCCACGGGCGCGATGCCGGCGATCCCGCCGCCCTGGCCGATGTTGCCAGGCCAGCCACCGACGACGGCCTCCACGTAGTTGCCCGAGCCCGGCTCCACGTCGGTGATGAACAGGTTGAACTGCGCAAACTGCTCGCGGACGCACTGCACGAGCGCATTCCAGCTGGCGTCCCCGCGCTCGTACGCTGGGATGGTCCGGCTGCCACCAATGATGGAGCTCATATTGCGCGACGAGTCGTTGGCGCCCTGGCGGTAGGTGCCGCCGTGTCGGTTGAGGAAGACCACCAGCGGGGGACCGCCGGGGCCCTGGACGGCGATGCCGCCGTGACGCTGTGACTCCTCCGCCGTGATCGGCGCGACCGCGCACCCGTCCTCGTCCAGATCATGCTGCACTTCCGGCTGGCCGATCTCGCCCTCCGGCTGGGTGTCGGGCGGTGGACTGTCGTCGGGTGCCGAGCCAGGATCTCGGCTGGTCCCGCCCTCGTGATCGGCCCCCGGCACGTAGCCATCCGCCGGCGCGTCGTTTGGCAGCGGCCGGTCTTCCATCTCGCCACCAGCGCACCCCACGAGTGCGACTCCACACAGAGCCAACAGGCCCCAACTCAATTTCTTCACGCTACCTCTCCAGTTCGTGTCGAAACATGCACGTGTGCATGTAATGGGCCGACAGTCGCTCGGGCTGTGGTGAGTTGGCCCAGTTGGAACGATGCATGAGTGGGGTCGCAGTCCGTTTCGGTGCGGGGATTCCGACGGCGTCTCGGTCCGCGGCTACCCAGGTCCGCACCGGGTTGACGGGACACGGGCCGGATCCACTCACTGTCCCGTGGGCGGATTTGACACAATGGGGCACCGGACCCCCATGGCGTCGAGGTCCGTGCGGTCAATTGTTGAATCCAGGACGGGTAGGTTCAGTGGGCGTCCAGAAGCGTCTAGAAGAGACTGGATACCAGGAGGGCGGCGCCACCCACGCCAAAAAGGGCGGCGGTGCCACGATCGATCCAGGTCAGGTGCCGGGCAGTCAGTCGTGCTCCTACGAGGCGCGCCCCGACCGCCAGTCCCATCCACCAAAGCACGGAGCCCAGCACCACGCCGGCCATGACGGTGACGTAACCGAGCGGCGTCGTGGGTGCCACGGCCACCCCGAGTCCGGCGAAGATGGCGATGAATCCCACCAGGGTGCCGGGATTGACGATTGTGAGCGCCAGTGACGAGGCCCAATCCGCGGCCAGCGACACGACGGTTACCGGGCCCGTGACCTCCTCGCGCTTCTTCCGCAGCGCGAGGCCCGCCATTCCAAACAGCACGAGGCCCGTCAGGCCTCGCAGCCAGTCCCCGTGCGTGGTGAGCAGCTCTGCGACCGCGGCGACCCCAAACAGGGCCAGCGCTGCGTGGGCGACGTCAGCGGTGGCTGCCCCCAGCCCGGAGAGCACGCCCGACGCGCGGTTGGCGACGGACCTGCGCATCGTGAGGATGCTTGCGGGTCCGATGGGCGCGGCGATGGCAAACCCGGCGAGGATGGCTTTGAGGAAAATCAACATGGCGGCCCGCCCATGTGCAAGGGCCGAGCCCGATCGTTGAGTTCGGCGCCGTGGGGATCGAACGGGGCGAGCCGCGAAAGGGATTGTGCGTCGCGACGTGTGGACTGCGCAGCCTGTTGCGCAGGTGCCCTCGGCGGTTGCGGAGGCGGTGCGGGCGGCTTGGCAACTGGGCGGAAGCGATCCTCCGGACACCAGGCTGGGACGACGCGGGATCCGGGCGAGTTGGGCTGCGCGTGCGCCCAGCTATTGCCTGCTGAAATCGAACGGGTAGCTGACCCGAACTTGCCCAGTGGTTGGCGCAGGGAAGCTCACTTCCCGCAAACCATCGAGTACGCAGTCGTGCATCCGCTGATCCAACAGCGTGCTCTTTTCGCCGCTGATCTCCTCCAGATCGATACGCCCCTCGTCGCCGTCGCCGACGATGGCGAACTGCAAGAGCACCCGGCCGTCGGCCTCGGGAAACTCTTTGAGGAGCTCCTCGTAGCAGGTTTTGACCGCGGGCTTCATCGTGGCGATGCCCTGCTGAATCGTCTCACGGCTCAGGGAAGGCGCAGGTCCATCGGCGGCATCCGGGGCGTTGTCGGCGATGACCGGCGCGAGCCCTGCGTCCGTGTCGTCCCCGAAAGCCCGGCTGGGGACTGCGCCTGGGCTCGCGCCAGGCGCGACGGGGTCCGCCGCAATGACGCCGGGTTGCGCAGCCGAGGGGGGCTGCGAGGGTGGGGTGGGCTTCTCGGCGGGAATTGGCGGCTTCTTGGAATCGAGTGCGGGCCTGACCTCACTTGGGGCCCCGACGGTTGCTGGTGTGGGCGAGCGCGGCGCGGCCGGGGCTGCGGTCTGTGTCGGTTCGGGCGGCGGCGTGGACTTCAGGCTCCAGCCTACGAGCCCTCCGACCAGAAGCGCGACGCCGATGGCTGCGGCCACCATTCCCTTCTGCTGTCCGGTCATGACGTGACCTCTCCAAGCCATTGGGCAAACGCCTCAGACGCGAAGAGGTCGCGGCCGAGTTCATCCAGACGCTTCTTGGTCGGCTCTCTGACAAGGTCGAGAACGCCGGCCTCGGCGAGCAGGTCTCGGACGCTGCGATCTCCCTCCACGTCGAGCAGCGCTGCAATCTCGGCGCGCAGCGCTGCCCGCACCTCGTTGCGGCCCGCGTTGTGACTGAGCACTTCGCCCACAATGGCGCCCACCTCGGCGGGATCCCCCTTGCTGGCGTCGCCTGCGAGCTCGATGAGCTGGGTGTCCAGGAGCCGGCGGAACAGCTGGATCCGTATGCGGGTGAGTATCTCTTTGCCCTCTTCGGACTCGAGCCGCTTCTCGACTCCCTTGCGCAGGACGCCGCTGGCGGACTCGCCAAACTCCTTGGCGGACTCCTCCAGACGCTCAGTGAAATCCAGCCCCATGCCGTCGAGCACAGACTTCCCAGCGCCAAGTACCTGTTCGCCGCGCTCCTTGATGCCGGCCTTGAGTCTGTCGCGCAGACCAAACCGGCTGGGTGCCCGTGGCTCGGACGCCCGGGGCACCTTGGGCGTCAAAGATGCGATCTTCTCCACAAAGCTGAGCAGCACCTGTTGGAGCGCTGGCGCGAGCAATTGCCGTACGTCGGCGGGGTCGACGGCGCCCCTCGCCCAGCTGGCCGTGGGACCTTGCGGACGCGACAGGAGTGCCTCGATCCGCCCAGCGGTTTCCGGCGCGATGAGGTCCCCGACCCGCTCGCCGGACTCGCGCCAGCGGGCCTCTCGGCGGCCCTTGGCCGGCTCGAGATGACGCGTCCAGACCCGGTCCAGGTTGGGTGTCGTGACCGCACCCAGCAGTGCGTCGAGCACCTCATCGGGGTCCGCCAGGGCGCGCAGCGGTAGGTCCAGCGTGTAGTCGACCACGATGCCGGCGAGGGCGCGCCGGTGCGGGCTGTCGTCGGCGTTGAGTCGATTCAGGAGGGTCTGCGCGATGTCGGCCATTCCGGTGGTTCCCCGCGTTGTGGTCTTGCAGAAGGTACCGATGGGGCGGTGAGGGTCAACCAGCAGCCGTCGACGCCTTGCCGCGGCCGCTTGCGCGGTGTACGACTCATCGCGCCATGTTCGAACTCCATACACACAGCAGCTCAGATTGGCTCGACGCCGTCATGGGCGACTTTGACTCGTTCCTGCTCGACCACGCCGCCTGCGAGCGCAAGGCGTCGTCTACGGGCATGAATTTTGTGGTCCGCTACCCGGATCGAACCTTCCTCATCGAGCCGATGATCGAACTTGCGCGGGAGGAGTTGGAGCACTTCCACGAAGTGTACAAACTCATCCACGCCCGCGGGTTGGAGCTCCGCCCTGACGAGAAGGACCC
>CALBXO010000935.1 GCA_937890335.1 uncultured Pseudomonadota bacterium
GATTGACCATTCTGGACACGTTTGTCCAGAATATTCCTCTCGACGCTGCGCCCGGGGGACTAGATTCCGTCGACCTTCAGGAAATACGCCTCGGAATCGCTCACGTTGACGACTGCGAGGGTCAGATTGCTCGCCCACGCCACGACTGCGCTCCTGCCGACGTCGGCCTCGAACGCCATGCTACCGCGCGGAAAGGGATAGCACCGGACGGAGCGCCCGACACGGATGGCCAGGGCGTCGGCCTCGGGGTCGACGGTGGCCTGAACAATGTCTCCGCTCAGGGAAGCGGGGAGGGTCGCGAGGGCGTCGAGCACCTCGCGCAGCTGGTGGGCCATGGGGTCCTGGGGTCGATTCTCGACCGCTTCGGTCAGGGATTCCAGAGTCTGCGAGAGGGCCACCGTTCGCTCGGGGTTGCCCGGCAGCGCCACAGAACCGTCCCGAAAGATCGAGGCCACTCCGAGGGCGGTGCGGTCGATCCATGTGGGGAGCTCGAGCTGCTCGATCGAGTCCAAACCGCGCAGCACGTCCTCGTGGTAGGAGAGGGTGGGGGCGACGGGTCCGCTCTGACCGGGCTCCCAATCTGACGAGCTCAGGGGGTCTGCGTATGTGACGCCGCGCTCGCCGACCAGGACCTTGCCCTTGGCCATGCCCATCAGGAACCCCGCGGGCTCGCGTGTCTCGAGATCGATGATGCCGCAGACGAAATCGGTCGTGCCGTCGTCGTGGTCCATCTGCTCTGCCATCGCGACATGGCGGCCATCGCCCGTGAGCCCGGCGGAGAAGAGGTTGCCGGGGTACGACCAGTGGCGCTCCAGCGTGTCGCCGTCGCGCCGGTAGACACGCAAGCCCATGGCCGGCCTCAGGAGCACGAGCCACTCCCCGTCGTCGCTTACACCGGCAACCTCGGAGTCGGGCCACTCGTCGTTCACCAGCAAGAGCACGCCGGTCTCCAATTGCAGCGTGCCGGGGGCGCCAAACCGGTCCCCGGCGGCCACTGCGGTGGCTCTCGCCGAGAACGTCGGGTTGGCGGCCCACGGGTAGCGCAGGCGGCCGTGGGGCCGGGTCGGCGCGATCCACCAGATGCGCTCTGAATCAGCCACGCCGAGCTCGCCGTCGTAGGAACAGACGGCGTCAGGGCGGTCGGGTGGGACGCTCAGGAGGGCCGTGTCCCGGTACGGCGCGTCGGCGATCTCTACGTCCGAGTCGTTGGTCCAAAGAATCCTGCCATTCTCCTGGACGCCGACATGGGGTCTGTATCGACCGGCGGGCAGCCACGCCAGCTGTTCGCCCGTGTGGGGGTCGAGCAGCAGGATTCGGTAGTCTCGCCGCGACTCCTGTCGGCAGAGGACGGCGATGACCAAGCCGACTGGATGGGCGTAGACGGTGTCGCACTCAAACCCCTCGGGGGCGTCCAAATCCAGTCGCACGCCGGTCCTCACGTGGAGGACCGCCAGCCGGCCTCGTACGCGTTGCGCGAGGTAGCTCCCGCTGCCCAGCATGACGGATTCATCCAGGTCGCGCGCGAGGTCCTCGGGCAGCTCGGCGAGCACCTCCGCCGGGCCATCGGCCTCCAGCTCAAAGATGCGGGCTACGCCGTCCTCACAGTCCACGCCTACGATGAGGTCTCCCGCAGATGAAAATGAGGCCAGGCGGACCCTGCCCTTCACGATGGGCCGCACTTCGGTACGGCCGGTGTCCAGATGGGTTACTCGGGAACCGATCTTGGAAAATGTCCAGATCTCGTCGCGGTGTGGATGCAGCGCGTAGGCCCGACCGTCTGCGTGGAGTCGCACCCGGCGAGGGCGACCCGTGCGCCCGGTGATGAGTGCTTCGCTGCCGGGGCGGACGACGACCAGGAAGGTTCCGGGACCGGAGAAGTGCAGCTGGTCCCGCTGCTCAAGCGCCCACCCTACCTCCGCGCGAACGCCGTCGCCTTCGTGGGCTGGTGCGGGCGCGTCATCTGCCGGCTCGGCCCCTACGAGCGGGGCGGGTAGCGCGGCTCGCGCGTAGCTGTCTGTGGCGATCAATTCCGGCAGGGAGATCTCCCCCGGCGCGGGTGTCGTGAGGTACCACGCGAGGTCCGGACTCAGAGGCGTTTCCCCCAGGAAGATCGCGCCTTCGGGGTGATCCGGGGCCACGGTGACGAGGGGGCCTGCCTCAAACCAGAGCGCCCAGGGTTCAATCTTTGCGCCAATCGCGGCGTCTTGGGTGTAGCTGGGCTGGTCGTCCAGACGGGGCACCTCCAACGCGCAGCCGTCCACCCGGCCAAAGACGGTGCAGGCCAGAGGCAGCGGTCGCTCGCATAAGGTCGCCCAGCGTTGGGCCGCGGCCCACAGCTGCGTCCAGCTTCCCTGGAAAGCGTCCCGTCGCTCCCTGCGCGAGCCCATCCGGATCCAGGCGAATCCGCGGGTGTGGTTGCCGAGGAATCCGTACTGGTGCAGGGAGCTCTCGATCCGGTTCGACGCTGGGGCGAAACCGTGCACGACCACGGTGCGGCCGTCCGCCTGCATCGCCTCCTCGGAGGTGAAGCCCTCTGGGATCCAAAGCCCGAGCTGCGTCAGACGGCTCCAGAGGCGGGCGACGGCCTCGTCGGTAGCGGCCAGTCCCAGGTCGGTAGGGGCTGCGTCGGAGGGTGCCGCGGCCGGGGTGGGGGCGTCGCCGAGTGGCTGGTTGATTTGCTTCGCGTACGCCGCCCGCGCCAGCTTCTGCTGGTCGTCGTCCGACAGCGGGGGATCGCGTACGACGAGCGTGCGCAGGCTTGGCAGCCGCGCTGTCAGCAGGCCGGGAGGCAAAGCGTCGAAGCCGACGAGCTCGAGGTGCTCGAGCGCGTCGAACGACCGGGCCGCCTCCAAGCGGACGTCTTCGTGGTGGACGACACGACCGTCGAGGGTCAGATGCCGAACGCTGGATGCGCGGACTCGATCAAACAGGAGCTTGGCCTTGTCTCGGGGCAGCAGTGCGCCTGCAATGGTCACGCGATCTCCAAGGTCCCCGCCCTGCCATAGGCCTTCGATACTGGTGTGTTTCATTCATCCTCCGTGGGCCACAAGTCTGGGTGCCATGGTCAGAAATGCCAGTCTGAGTTCGCTGAATTAAGGTCCGCTTTCAGGTCTGCTGGTCCTGTGCTGCCGTGGGGGCTGGCGGGCGCGGGCAGGAAGTTTCGCCGGGCGTAGGACCGGCAGTTGCTGCGGACAAGGTGTGGCCGAGCGACCCTGCCGGGTGTGAACCCGGGTTTGGGAGGCGGTGGGTGTGACTGTTCACACGTGGGGGCGCGGACCGGGACGGTGACGGTGTGGGTGTTGTGGTCCGCTCCTTGCGAATGACGACCGCGGCGTGGGAGGTCAGCCGGCTGTGGCATGACCGTGCGCGCGCGCAGGGGAGTCGTGTCGGTCACCCAACCTATTGAATCACTGTCCGGGCGCCGGGCCGCACCGTTCGCGCCAGGGCGAGCACCCGCGGTCTCCCACGGGGCACAAGCCGGCCGGTTGTGGACCGTCACAGCCGTTGCGCTCTGGGCGCTCGTGCCGCTGCTGCGCGTGCAGATCGCGCGGGTCATCCCCTTTGATTTCCTGGTGCTTGCTGTGCTCGTCGGGCTTGTCGGGCATCGCCTGGTCACCGGGCAGCGGCTGGGGCTGGCAGCGCCGCGCGCGGGCTGGACGTTCTATGGGCTCTTTGGCGTGCTCGTCGCCGCAGGTTTCGTCAGCGGGCTGCATGCCGTGGACCTGGAACTGTGGGGCGTCGAGGTCGCGACGCTGGGCTACATTGGAATCATGCTCTACGCGCTGGACGTCTTTACGCGCGGGCGCTTTGACGTGTTTCTGCGCGTGGGCGCGTGGACGTTTGCGGTCATTGTGGGTGTCTGCGGTGTGGTCGCGGCGGTCTACCTGCTGACCGGTGTGCAATGGGAGCTGTTCTGGGACGTGAACCGGCTCGACCAGCGGCTGCGCTTCATCGGGCTGACGCGCTTCGCCAACCAGTGGTCGGGGTATTGCGTGATCATGTATCCGCTGCTCCTGGCCCACGCGTACATGACCCCAAACCGGAAGCGGCAGGCGGTGCTGCTGGCGTGCGGTTTGGTGGGAACCTTCAGCGTGCTGGCCAGCGGATCTCGTTCCGGGATGTTCTTGCTGGTGGCGGAAGTGGCCGGGTTCCTGGCGATGTACGTGATGCTGGGCCGGGGCTCGCGGCGCGTCCGACAGATGATCGTGGTGGCGGTGTTTCTGGCGGTGGCCGTGGG
>CALBXO010000936.1 GCA_937890335.1 uncultured Pseudomonadota bacterium
GGAGTGGGTCATGGGTTGGCGAGCCCGGGATGAACCCGAGCTCGCCGGCTTGCTCTCGTGCGCAGAGCACTACCAGGCGCCGCTCCTCGCGTCCGGGTTCGAACTCAAATACTGGTCTCGCGAGACGATGCTCGCCTGGGCAATGCAGCGCGCTGGTGTCGAGGTGGATGGGCCTCTCATCGAGCGGGTGATGGGGCGGTATTGGGCGGAAGTCTCCCGCGCGACCCGGCTGGCGCCGGGCGCTCGGGAGACGTTGGACGCGCTGCGCGGTCACGGCGTGCCGTTTGTGCTCGCGACCAACAGCGACGGCGTCTTGCGCTGGGACGCAGCGCTCCAAGGTTTTGCGTACGACCCGGCCCACGCGCGCGGCGTAAAGATCGAGCGCCTGCGCGGCGCCCTCGGTGCCTTGGGGGTCGAGGAGGACGCCGTGCTCGTCGGCGATCCGGTGGGCAAACCCACCGCAGTGTTCGCGCAGCGAGTCATGGACTCGCTCGCCGAGGCGGCAGGCCCGCGAGACTGGGCGACGGCGGTGGCCATTGGGGACAGCTTCCCGGGGGACATTGAGCCGTTTCTGGCGCTGGGGGTAGGTCGTGGCGTCTGGTTGCGCACCCGCGCCCAGGGGCGCTGCGAAGATTCACGCGTGCAAACCGTCCCGAACCTGGCCGCCTGGCTGCCCCACGTCTTTCCAGAGGCTTGACGGACGCGCGCGACCGAGGCCCAATTCCGCCATGGACGAGAGCAATCGCAGCAAGCGCAAGCGGGTCGCGGACGGCGTTCGCAAGCTCAGGGCGAAGCCCGGATGGGACCCGGCCAAACATGTCACGGAGAGTCCGGAGGACGCGCTGATGCGGCTGGACCAGGAGTCCCGCTCCGGGGCGGTCTATTCGCAGGGCGAAGTGTGTGAGGCGTGTGCCGAGGCCCGCACCGACGCCGCAGATGAGTCCGCGCTGTGCCCAACGCATCTCGCGGCAGCGATGGGGTTTTGAGAGTGACATGAGAAGACGCATTCTGGCCGTCGTCGCGGTGGCCGTCACCTGTCTCGTGGCCCCCGCTCACGCGGAGGACCCCGCGCCCATTCCCACCGAGAACACGGCCGGTCAGGCGGAACCGGCGGCGCCGCCCGACATGGCGCTGTCCCGGGCCCGTGTTGAGCTCCTGGTCCAGGCGATCCGAAAAGACGAGCCGGAGCTTGCGCTGCCGCTGTTCTTTCCGGCCGCCGCCTTCGACCAGGTCAAGGCGATCAAGGACCCGGGTCGCTACCACCGCAAGCTCGTCAAGGTGTACCTGGAGGACGTTCGCGCGCTCCGCAAGGGGCTGAAGGACCCGAACAACATCGAGCTCATCAGCGTCGAGGCCGGCCGTCAAAAGACATGGATGAAGCGCGGAGCGGAGGGTAATCACCTCCCGTACTGGGCGATGTACAAGGCCAGGGTCACTGTGAAGGACGGCGACCGAACCCGCGTTCTGCCACTGCGCGTGATGATCAACTGGGGTGACCAGTGGTACGTCACGCACCTGACCCGAAAGTGATCGGGCCTGAGGGCTCGAGCCCGTCAGAGGCGCGGGTCCGCGTCCGAGCCGCGCTGGAACAGTGGATCTGCGGCCGGCGGCTCTGGGTGTCGCTGGCGGTGCTGGCGGCGGTGCTCAGCCTCCCGGCGTACTTCTCCGACTATCAAATCGACGATTGGGTGCACCAGGCGAGGCTGCGCGAGCATCCGATCCTGCCCAACCACATACATCCGATCGTTGAGCTGTTCACGTTCATGGATGGCTCCGCCGCGTTCCACGAGTACGCGGTGATGGGCGGGTCTGTGCCGTGGTACACGCGCTCGGACATGTTGGTGAACCTGCTCCGGCCAGTGAGCGCGGCGACCCATTGGGTGGACCATCTCGTGGCGCCGGCGGTTCCGCTGGTTGCCCATGTGCACAGCGTGGCCTGGTTTGTACTGGTTGTGATTCTGGCCACGTTCCTGTTTCGGCATGTCTACCGCGGCCACGCTGCTGCGGTCGTGGGTGGGCTCGCCGCGCTCGCTTATGCCGTAGACGAGTCCCACGGTCTGCCCGTCGCGTGGATCGCGAACCGCAGCGGCATGATCACCTGCGCCTTCGGCCTGGCGATTCTTCTATTGCACCGGCGCGCGGTGACAGTGGGCAAGTGGCCCGTCTGGGCGCTGGTGCTCCTGCCCGTCGGGCTCCTGGCAGGGGAGGCGACGCTGGCTGTCACCGCCTATCTGTTCGCGCACGCTATTTTTCTGGAGCGGGACGCCCTGCGCACTCGCCTGTTTCGCCTGGTTCCCTACGCCGCGGTGGTGCTTGCCTGGCGCGGCGTCTACTCGTACCTCGGCTACGGCACGCGCGCGTCGGGGCTCTACCTCGATCCCGGGCGAGAGCCCCTCGAGTTCGGTGTCGCGCTGACGCAGCGGCTGCCGCTTTTGCTGGGCGACCAATGGGCGGGCGTCCCGTCGCTCCAGGCCAACTTCTTTGATCCGGGCTATAAGGCCGCAACGGTGCTGCTCTGCGTCGGGTTGCTCGCCGGGCTCGGTTGGCTGCTGTGGCGGCGGATCGGCGCATCGCCCACGGCGCGGTTCTGGGCCCTGGGCATGGTCCTGTCCGCGGTGCCGATGTGCGCCACCTTTCCCTCCAATCGCCTGCTCTGGTTCGTGGGACTCGGGGGTGCGGGGTTGCTCGCCGAGTTTCTTGTGGCGGCCTGGGCCGCGCCCGAGCGGCTGGATCGCTGGGTCGCACGAGCGTTGTTTGCGTTCCATATTGTGCTGGCGCCCGTGGCGTTTGTGGGGAACGCGGCCGCCCTGTCCGTGATGGCGGACCATATGTTTGAGTCCTGCGAACGGGCGGTACCAGACGACCCGTCGGTGGCCGCGAAGACCGCGGTCTTTGTAAACTCCAATGCGCTGTGCGCGGGCCAGGCCAGGGTCATCCGCGCGGTCAAGGGTGGGCAGGTCTGGCGCGCGAGCGTCCTGATGGCCAGCGCCGTGGTAGATGTGGAGGTGATTGGCATTGACGAGCACACGGTCGAGGTCAGGCCCAAAGGCGGGTACCACCGGCACGCGCCGGACCAGCTGTTCCGCGCCGGCGCCGACCCGATGCCGGTGGGAACCCAGGTTCGGCTCGAGGCGGCGACGGTCACGATTACGGAGCACAACGACGCCGGCTACGCGGCCGCTGCGCGGTTCCGTTTTGATGTCCCGCTGCGCGATCCTTCGTTGTTGTGGCGCTCGCACGAGGAGTGGAAGGTGGTGGACTTCACGCCGCCGGCGCCCGGCGAGCGGCGTCTGATCCGGACTTCGTTGCGGTTGCCAGACTGACCGGGTGGCGCGCGTGGGCGGCGGGCACCCCGGCTACACGCCGGTGGGGCCGAACAAGCGGATGCGATCCAGGATCAGGCCGTGAAACGTGCCCGCGTCCCCCCGAAATCTCCAGCCCAGATGGGTCGAACAGCTGCGACACACCACGATGGCCCACGCATAGCCTGGGAACCACGTATGCTCGAGTGTGTCGGCGCTGACTGGCGAGGTACCCGGGGCCACGGTGAAGCACCCGACGTGAAAAGTATGTGCGTTTGGGTTGGTGAACGTGTGCTCGTGGGAGCCGGCGACGTTGATGGCCGCGTCTTCGGGCGTGACGGGCGTGTCGCACCGCGCGCAGTGGTACCAGCGCACATTGCGGCTGGCGGTCTCTGAGGTCCAATCGGCGAGCGCGGTGCCGTCGGGCTGGTCGTCGTCGCACGGAATCATCGGGTCTCCAAGGCGCAGCGGGCCTGGGGCACGGTCAAGAACGCCAAACGGCGACCCGGTACTTCGGGCCGCCGTTTGTATCGAATGTTACAGTGGGGCGCCTAACGGCGATACCCACCTCCACCGCCGCCGCCGCCATCGCGGCGCTCGCGCGCCTCGCTCACGTTGACACGGCGCCCGTCGAGATCGGCGCCGTCCATCTGCTCAATGGCAGAGTTGGCGTCACCTGCTTCGGCGAAGGTTACAAAACCAAATCCCCGGCTGCGGCCGGTCTCACGGTCGGTGATGACTTTGGCATCA
>CALBXO010000937.1 GCA_937890335.1 uncultured Pseudomonadota bacterium
CCGGCGACACCGAATTCGACATCGAGAAGTACCTGCGCCCGGTGCATTTTGTGCCCGAGCAACAGAAGGTCTCGGACCTGCTCGCCGAGATGCGTCGCAGCCACGTGCACATGTCCGTGGTCGTCGACGAGTTTGGCGGCACCGCGGGCCTGGTCACGCTGGAGGACATCGTCGAGGAGTTCTTTGGCGAGATTCGCGACGAGTACGACGACGAGGACGAGTTCCTCGAAGAGATGGAAGATGGGCGCTGCGTGGCCGCTGCGCGGACGCCGCTGGACGCCATCGGGGAGCGTTTTGACATCGAGTTTCCGGACCACCCCGACTACGACAGCCTCGGCGGCTTTGTGGTCTCCCAGACTGGCACCCTGCCCGCGGTAGGGTATGAGGTCGTGCACGACAGGCTGGTGTTTCGGGTGACGAAGGCCGACGAAAAACGGGTCATCGAGGTGGAGATTACCGACATCGGCGAGCCCAATGAGAGCGGTGCCGAGGGTGATGGGCGCCTGGCCGGTTGACGTCCGGGGCGAGGTCGTCTTGACGTTGTCACGGCCTCGGAACAACCTGCGCCGCGGCACGTGTTGTCTCCCAGGAATGGATGAGTCCACCTGCGGACTGACGGTTGGAAGGAATGATGAAGAAGCTACTTTGGGCGGTGACATGCACCGCGCTGCTCGCGTTCGCCGCGGTGACCGCGGCGCAAGAAGGGTCCGAGCCGTCCGCGGCTGAGGTGACGCAGAACGTCCAGAAGTTCTACCAGGACATCCAGGACTACCAGTCCAATTTCACCCAGGTCTACACCGACGTGGCCGCCGGCGAGGAGACCCGCTCAGGCGGGAAGGTCTTCTTCAAGAAGCCGGGCAAGATGCGCTGGGACTACTATGAGGTCAAAGACGGCAAGACGCTGGTCACAAAGGTCCTGGTGTCCGACGGCAAGGAGTTCAACATCTATGAGGCAGCGTACGCGCAATACTACCGGCAATGCCTCGGGGACAGCCAGTTGCCCAGCGCGATCAGCTTTCTGATGGGTACAGGTGATCTGGCCAAAGAGTTCGACACCAAGCTGGTCCCGACCAAGGAAGCGGGCACCCTGGGCCTGGAGCTGACGCCCAAGAAGAGCTCGGGAAAATACAAGAAGATCCAGTTCCACGTGGACGCCAAGACGAACGCGGTCACGCGCACGACGGTTCACGACCCCTACGGCAACACGAACGTCATCACGTTCAAGAAAGCCGACATCAACAAGAAGCTGCCGGACTCCGGGTTCAACTTCCCCGCCCCGAAGGGCGCGCGGATTCTCGGCGGTGGCAAGGAGCTCAAATGTGAGTGAGAGCGGCTCCAGGCGCTCCCTGATCACATTCGCGATCCGTGCCGTGAAAGGGCCCGCGACCGCCGTCGGCGAAGAGCCGTCTCCCGAGGAGAGGCGTCGGGCGCTGATGATGTCCTATCTTTGGCCGCTGACCTGCTGCGGCGTGTTCCTGCCCGCGCTGGCGTATGCACAATACCGACGCGACGACGATCTTGGCCCCCACGCGCGCCACGGTGTCGTCCTGTCAGCGTTCTACACGGTCGCGATGATCGCCCTGGGCCTCATCAACGGGATTGTGGGCCGCATCGCGTCGGATTGGTCCACGGTGTCCGTGGCGATCGGCCTTGTCGTCCTCATGGTGGTGGGACTGCTCACCGGGTTTGGCTACCGCTGGTTCACCGCCGGGATGGCCGGACGCAGCGTGGACATTCCCTTCGTCTCAAGCCTCGCGGACAAACTCTAGCCCGGTCTCCGCCCGGTCTAGCTCGGGCCGCTACGTCGGTGGCCGGGTCGCCATGAGGCGTTCGAGGCGCTCGTCGTCGGGCCGTACGGCGATTCCCTTGCCGCCGGCCACAGTGACCCGACCCGCCGGCGCGCCTTTTGGCTTCCGAATGTGCTTTGCGTGCGTGTAGAGCACATCCGTGACGCTGTCGCCTCGCCCTTTTGAGTAGTGCACCGCGAGCAGCGCTGCGTCGAGCATGGCGTCGTGGTCGGGGTCGGTCCCCTTGGGTACCCGAATGATCACATGGGCGCCGGCCCAATCCTTGGCGTGCAGCCAGACGTCGTTGCCACGCGCGACCTTCAGACTCAGGGCGTCGTTGTCCTTGCCGCCACGTCCGACAAGAATCGTCAGTCCCGAGCGGCTCTTGAACGTGTGGTAGGGCCGGCGGGCCTCAGGGCCCGATGCGGCCTTGCCTTGGTTTGCGCGCGGACGCGGAAGATGGCCGGCG
>CALBXO010000938.1 GCA_937890335.1 uncultured Pseudomonadota bacterium
CGCGCGTCCGGCGTACCAGCGGGCCCTGGAGCGCGGCGGACCTTTCACGCTCGGGCAATGAACCCGGAGACCGCGGCGATGAATGCGCCCGGCGCCTCGTGGTGGGTATTGTGCCCCGCGTCGAGCACCCGGATGGTGCCCTGCGGCGCAGCGTCGGCCGCCGCCCGCGTGCTCGCCAGGTACTTGGGATCGTCCCGACCACAGATCCAGAGTGTGGGGACTGCGAGGTCCGGCAACCGCGGCCAAAGGTCGGGCATGCGGCCCGGGCTGAGGTGCTCCACGTGGGAGGCCGCGGTGGTCGCGGCGGCGCGGCCGCGGCGATCGCGCAGCGCCTCAAATCCAGCGCTGTCGCGGAGCGTGCTCCAGAACGGTGTGTCGTACCAGCTGTGCACGAACGGCTGGGTGCCGCTGACCTTGAGCTCCGCGGCGCGCTGGGCGTCGAGTGCGGCACGGGCTTGTCGCTCTGCCGGGTCGGCGATGCCTGGGCTTGTGGACTCAAGGATGAGCGCCCGCAGGAGGTGCGGCGCGGCGAGGGCCGCGGCCAGCGCGAGCCGTCCACCCATGGAGTAGCCGATCAGAACCCGCGGCGGCGGCAGGCTGGGGAGCACCGCTACGAGCCACGCGACGGCTTCGTCCCAGCTCCCTACTGGCGGGATCTCCAACCCGTGAGTGGAAGGCCGCGTCGCGGTGGAGGCCAGTTGCGGCCGAACCTCATCCCAGTCCGAGGCAGAGCCAAGGAAGCCGTGAACCAGGATGACGTTCACGGGTCAGCGTAGAGCACGCGGTCCAGGTTGTCGTCGCGGTTGCCCGCGGCGACGCGATCGGCGAGCTCGAGTATGCCGGCGTAGGCGATGAATTCGTCGGTTCTGATGCCGCCGACCATCTCCAACTCAACCCATGCGTTCGCGCCCTCACTTGGGATGAGCCGGTTTGCGCGGTTGTCTACGTAGCCGTCCTCGTCCTGTCCGGTCTGGTGCGCCATATAGGCCGCGTCAGGGTTCATGCGAACCCAGCCATGGTTGGCCTGCAACCAGCCGTTGACGTGGGATCGGGCGTGCGGGTAGTCAGACGCGTTGAGGGCGTGGTCAAACAACGTCCCGAGGTGCATCACGAGCAAGTTGGGAAATGCTGCGTGCGCCTCCGGAATGCGGCCCGAGCCATCCCGGCTGCGCCAGAACTCCGCCGTCTCCGCACCGCTCGCGAGCCATACGGGATCTGGACGGTCCTCAAACAGGAGATCGCGCACCTGGGTGATGCTGTCCCTGAGCTCCACGGACGGGTGCAATAACACGCCGTCGCCGTTGGGATCGGGGCCCGGTACCATCGTAAGGAATCGGAGCTCGGTTTCGTCCGCCACCCCGTCGTCGTCGCCGTCCAGGTAGAACAGGCCAGGGTGGGGGCCCGCAGCGTTCTCAAAGTCTGTCGCGCGGGTCTCGGCGGCGTAATCAAACCGCAGGGAGTCCGTGAGTCCCGGCCACGGACACGTCGTCAGATCGCAGGTTCCGGCGCGGTAGAATGGGTTGCTGTTGAGCTCGCCTGTGGCGTATTGGTCGCCAATCGGAGACTCCCAGGCCAGGAACCAGTCGATCTCCGGCAGCGCCTCCGCATGCTCGGCCAGCGTGACAATGACCGTGTTGCCGCCGTTGCCCTTGGCGTAGATGCCGAGGTTGTCCGTATTGATGAAGGGGAGGCGGTCCGTCAGGCGCAGTCCTTCCGCGTCGGCGAGATCCCCAGCGGCGTACCTGAGGATGTCTCGCAGCGCAGCGGCACAGGCGGGGCCGCGGTAGTCATAGGTGCCACCGCTGTGCCGCGCGAGCCCCTCGGCTCCGGGGAACAACCCCTCGACCACGACGAAGCCCAGGTTGGCGATGCGCGTGGCGATTGGGTTGCGCTCAAAGTTCCCGGGCGACCAGCCCGCATCGACGATAACGATGACCGGCGCGCCGCGTGTGTAGCGCCGGCTTGTGGAAGCTGAGTGGCGCACAATCACCGCCAGCCCCTCGTCGCCGGCTGCGTCCGATGGGACGGTTACGTCGATCTGTCCCTGCGCGAGGTAGGGGAATGTGTCGTCGACGTCGGGCTGGACGTCCTGCGTGACATCGACGGCCGACACATCCTCCTCGGGCAGGTCGGGCGAGGCGATGTCGTGTCCGGCGTCGGGCGGGCCTGTGTCTGGCTCGGTGGTGACGGGGCCCGAGGGGTCCCCGCAGGCGACCAGAAAACAGAGAAATCCAAGGGTGGTGGCAGCGCGCGACATGGCCGGTCAATATAGCGGCTGTCTGACATCCCGCAACGGTCCCAGCCCGAACCGGCCAAACATGCTGCACGTCCGCTCCAACTGCCTGCCTCTGCTTCTCTGCCTCGTGTTCGTCTGCGCCTGCGGCGACCCGCCCAAAGGAGAGGGCAAGGGGGACGACCCGGGCGCCCGGCCCCTGGTGACCTTCCTGGCTCCGGCGCAGGGCAGTTACATCAGCGGCACGACAGAGCTGCTCGTCAATGTGCTCGGCGCAAGCGAGGTTGAGTTCGCGGTGGACGACACGGAGCTGACCTCGGTGTCAGCAAGTCCGTACACGATCACGTGGGACAGCCGCACCGTGGAGGACGGCCCCCACACTTTGATAGCGCGTGCCCGCGCGGGCTCGCTGGTGGGCGACGACACCAATGTGGTGACCGTGGACAACACCCCACCCACAGCACGGATCGTCGGTTTGGAGAGTGGGACGATTCCCGAGGGGCCGGGCGTCGTCCGCGCGGAGGTGTCGGACAACACCGGCATTGAGTCGGCGTCCCTGACGGTCAACGGGCTGCCCGCCGCCGACGCCGGCGAGGACGGCGTCGCATTCACGGTAGAGATCAGCCCGGACGTCGCGAGCTACACCTTCCGTCTTGAGGTCGTCGATCTGGCCCGTAACATCACCACGGACGAAGTCACGGTGTCGGTGAACGGGGCGCCGTCGGTCACGCTGCTCAACTGTACCACCGAGCCTTGCGCACCGTTCGAGGTGGACGAGGTCGTGACGGGAACCGTGATCGTCGGCGCAGACATCGCTGACGACGACGGCGTCGCAGGGGCGAAGCTCTTGGTGGACGGGACCGAAGTCGCGAGCCGGGAGGCGGAACCGTGGCGCTTCCCCTGGGATTCGGCCGGGGTCCGCGACGGGCTGCACACGGTGACCGTCCTGGCCACGGACGCCGGGCAGGCCGAGGGGCGCGCGAGCGCGCAGGTCGCCACCAGCAACTGTGATGCAGACCAGGACGGCTACGCGGCGCGGACTTTGGCCTGTGCGGGAACCGACTGTGACGACACGAACGGGTCGCGAAATCCGGGTGCCGCGGACCCCGAGGGTGACGGCGAGGATAGCAATTGTGACGGAGTCGACGGCGTGGCGCTGGGGGGCGAGGTCGACTGCGGCGCGCTGCCCGAGGGCCCGGATGCCTGCAGCGCCCAACCGGGCACGGCAGCGCTTCTGATCCGCGGCGACGTGCTGACCGCTGACCGGGTGTACCGCGGCGGCGAGGTCCTCGTGGATGAAGCGGGTGTCATTGTCTGCGCCGGCTGCAGCTGCACACACCGGCCCGCCCGTGGCGCGGCGACGCTGGTGAGCTGCCCCGGCTCCGTGATCAGTCCGGGCTTTGTGAACCCCCACGACCACCTGGGCTGGACCCACAACCAGCCGGGAGACTGGGGGACAGAGCGTTTTGAGCACCGCAATGACTGGCGCGAGGGTTTGCGAGGGCACGATCGCGTGTCCCGGCAGGCAGGTGCGAACGATGAGCAACAAGCGTGGGGCGAGCTGCGCCATCTCCTTGGGGGCACGACCTCCATCGCCGCCTCGGGCGGGGTCGG
>CALBXO010000939.1 GCA_937890335.1 uncultured Pseudomonadota bacterium
CACGGGTGCGTGCGCCTGCATGACCCCACGGAGCTCGGCGGCATCGTCCTCGACGCGGACCCAGGCCCCCACTCCTCCGACGATCTCCCCGCCATCCTGGGCAACGGGCGCAAGACGACCAAGCTGTACCTGGCCGAGCCCGTCCCCGTCTTCTTCGAATACAATACGACGTACGTGGACAAGGACGGCAGGACCTTTTTCGCGCGCGACATGTATGGCGACGACCGCTACCTGCGGCGGTTGGTGGAACCACCCGCGCGTCCGGACGCGACGTGGGAGCGAGGCGACGCCAGCGGGCTCGCGAAGAGCCACTGAACCAGGCGAGAAGGCCCGGTGGCGTGCGGAGCTGTCACACTGTGGAAACACGGGTGACCACGTTGCGCGGCCTACAGGCCACATCGACCTCGCGCCCAAACCGCCCTCCTCCCCACGACCACGGGATCGCGCACACATCGGCCATGCTGGCACAATCCGCGCATTGGAAACCGAGTGTAGTTCGTCCAAGGGAGTCGTCATGACCGTGGCACAGCCGGCAGTTTCCATGTCCACCAAGACCAACGTGTGTTTTCCCGCCGTGAAGGTGGGCCCGTTGCGCGGTTCGATCTCCGGTCACACCCACGTGGGCCATGTGCGCGACGACAACCAGGACCACCTGCACATCGATCCGCGCAGCCGCTTTGCCATCGTCGCCGACGGCATGGGTGGGCACGACGGGGGGCAGCTCGCGTCGCGGGTCGCCGCCGATGCCGTGGCCGACGTCATCGCCGACGCCCTCGACGACAACGGCGCCTCCATCCACGACGACGTCCTGCTCCGCGCGTTTCAATCCGCGCGCGACGCCATCGAGGGCGAGGCGCTGCGCGACCAGGAGCTGGCGAGCATGGGCACCACATTGGTGCTCGGCGCGCTGACGGGGAACGGCGAGCTTGTCGTCGCACACATGGGGGACAGCCGGCTGTACCGCCTGCGCGAGGGCAAGCTGACCTGCCTGACCCGCGACCACAACGTCCTGAGCGAGCTACTGCACGCCGGCATCTTGAACGAATCCCAGGTCGCGACCAACCAACGTCTCGCACACCTTTTGACGCGCGCGCTCAGCCCCGGCTGCGTCGCCGCACCTGACGTCGCGCGGTGCAGCCCGGAGCCCGGAGACCTCTTCCTCCTGTGCTCCGACGGCCTGCACGGCGTCGTAGACGACGCCGAGATCACCGCCCTCTTGGGTCGGGACGTACCCTCAGACGAGATCTGCGACGCGCTCATCGAGGCCGCCCTGGAGCACGGCGCCCCGGACAACGTCACCGCAGTTCTCATCCGCGTGACGGCCGACGGACCCCAGGCGCACTGACGAAGTTGCAACGAGCGCCATCCCAGCGGTAACCTGCGGGCCGCAAGGAGCGGCAGGTGTCCCAAGAGACGGATCTCAACCTCGTCAAGCGCGCCAGGAACGGGGACGGCGATGCCTTCCGCGTCCTCGTGGAGCGCTACCAACGAAAGGTGTACTCCATCGCGTTCAACATGGTGCGCAACCGTGATGACGCCATGGATCTCACCCAGGATGCCTTCGTCAAGGTTCATAAGAGCCTCGACGGGTTCCAGGGCCAATCCAGCTTTTACACCTGGCTTTACCGAATCGTCGTCAACCTGGGCATCGACCACCTTCGCAAGGCCGGTCGCTACCAGAACATCGACTACGACGACACATTCAAACGCGACGACGACGACATCCAAGGGGACGCGAGCCTGCTCCCGAGCCGGCTGGGTACCAACCCGGAGAAGGCGCTCGGGCGCAAAGAACTCATGTCCAAGATGGACGAGGCGCTGGCCGGACTCAGCGAAAACCATCGCCTGGCGATCTTGCTGCGCGAGGTGGACGGCCTGAGCTACCAGGAGATGGCGGAGGTCATGGGCGTGTCCAAAGGCACCGTCATGAGCCGCCTTCACCACGCGCGAAAGAACATGCAGGACGCACTGTCTGGGTACGTCGGAAAGAAACTGAAGGTCGAATGAATTTCCTTCTGCACAACCCGTCTATTGCATCGACCGGCCCATCTCGGGTCGGCACCGCAGAATGATGACGGAGGCCAAGATGCAACCCGAACTCGCGCAGCTGCTCGAGCGATACCATGATGGGGAGGTTTCTGCGGACGAGACGGCCCGCGTCGAGTCGCTCCTCGAGAGCAACGTCGACGCGCTGGCATACCTCGGTACGCTGGATGAGATGGCGACCTCCTACCGTGGGATCGTCGCCGACCAGCTCGCCGATGTGCAATTCGACGGCCTCTGGTCCCAGATTCACGCCCAGATTCAGCCCGAGGTCGCCGCCCCCGTGGTGGCCACACCCGCAAGCTCCGGGATCGCGGCGTTCTTCAAATCCCTCTTCGCCGATCATAAGGGCGCCTGGATTGCCGCCGGGGCCACAGCCTGCGCCGTGGCAGTCGTGATGTCGTTCATCGGCAACCCGACGACCGAGCGCGTGATCGAGAAGCAGATCATCATCGTCGAGTCTGTCGATCAGATGGACGAGAACAACATGGTGCTCGTCAACTCCCTCAAGGATGACAACACCGCCGTGATCTGGATGCTCCCGAACTCAGCCTCCAACGACGAGGCCGAGGATAACCAGGACTCCGAGGGCGACTCCGATGTCGTCATCGAGGACGAACCGCTCTAGGCAGGAAACACCGTGGACAGCACCGCTTCCATCCGCCAGGCCCTGATTCTCGTCGCGACCGTCGCCCTGTGCTGGCTCGCCGTGCCGACACAGGCCCACGCCGATGACAGCGTCAATGTCGACGTTCGCGTGATCCGCGTCGCCACCAGCGGCGGCGCCCACGTGGACACGGCGCTCGAAGACCTCAAACCCAAGCTGCTCAAGGCCTTTGACGGCTACGAGAACTTTCAGTCGCTCTCGCAGCAGGACGCCCGCATTCCCAGTGGGCAGTCCCACGATTTCACGCTGCCCGACGGCACCATCCTGCGCGTGACCGCAAAGGACACCACCGGCGAGACACTGAGGATCGGGATTGGAGTCGGGAACAAATTCAAGACGAACGTCCGCGTCTCACCGGGCAACACGTTCTTCCAGGCGGGCTTGCCGTACAAGGGCGGCATCCTTGTCATCGCCATCACCGCCCGCTGACCGGGCCCCCTCCGGCACAGCCAGCGTAGCGGTCGCCTCCTGTACTTCGCGGATGTTGTAGTCGCGCCGCGCGGCGCTGTCCTGGCGCGTGAGCATCTCTGCCACCAGCCCTGCTGACACCAGCTGCACGCCCACGAGCATCAACATGATGCCGATCAACAGGATGGGGCGGTCCCCGATGCTCTCGTTGGCCACGACCCACAGGACGCTCAGGTAGACCAAGATCGCCAGGCCGATGCTACCGATACCGGCGCCGACGGTCCCGAAAAGGTGCAGCGGCCGGGACGCGAACCGTGTCAGCAGCAGCACCGTCAGGCAATCCAAGAACCCTTTGAGAATGCGCTCGAGCCCGTATTTGGTGGTGCCGTGCCGCCGAGGATGGTGCTGTACGGGCACCTCGGTGACCCGAAATCCCTTCCAGTGCACCAGCACAGGGATGTACCGGTGCAGCTCTCCATAGACGTTGATCGCCATGGCCGCCTCGCGGCGGTAGGCCTTGAACCCACAATTGAAGTCGTGAAGCCCCAGGCCGGACAGCCGGCGCAGCGTGAAGTTGAACAGCTTGGACGGCAGCGTCTTCGTGATTGGGTCGTGGCGAGTCTTCTTCCAGCCACTGACCAGGTCGTACCCGTCGTCGAGTACGGCGAGCATCGTCCCGATCTCCGACGGATCGTCCTGCAGATCCGCATCCATCGTGATGACGGTCACGCCCTGGGAGTGCCGGAAGCCGGCGTCGATCGCGGCCGCCTTGCCGAAGTTGCGGCGGAAGTGAATCACGTGCACGTGACGGTCGCGCGCGTGGAGTCCACGGAGGATCGCGTCTGACCCGTCGGTGGACCCGTCGTTGACGAACACGATCTCGTAGTTCTCTATGTCCAGAGCAGCCATCTGCTCGGTGATGCGCGCGTGCAACTCCGACAGGCTGCCCTCCTCGTTGAGGAGGGGAATGATGATCGAGACGTCGACTCCGGCGGTCATGGCCATCAAACTAGCACAGCTTCCCAGCGGTGTCGGCTCTGCCCCCTGGGACAAGAACTTGTGACTTCAAGACGCGCAGGGATACTGCCGTCAGAGGTGAATGTAGGTGCATCGCTACGTAACGACCACACTGCTCCTGGCTGTTCTGACTTGTGGCGCGTGCTTGACGCCCCAGAAGACGGAGAGGCTCGAGCTCAAGGCCGAAAAGAACGCGGACTATCACTACCAACTCGCGGCCAACTTCTTCGCTGAGAAGATGATTCCGCAGGCGCTGCGGGAGCTGCTGCTCACCATCGAGATCGACGAGAACCACGCGGACGCGCTCCATCTGCTCGGCTTCATCTACCAGGGTCGCCGCAACTACACGCAGGCCATCACCTACTACAAGCGGGCGACGGCCGCCCGCGAGAACTTCTACATCGCGCAGAACAATCTGGGCACGGCGATGCTCGCCGCGGGCCGCTACGACGAGGCGGCGGAGCTGTACGAGGGGCTGACCACCAAGCCGATGTACAACACACCCGAGCTCGCCTACAACAACCTCGGTTGGGCCTACTACAAACAGGGAGATCACCTCCGCGCGGAGGAATCGATCCGAATGGCCATCTTCCTCAAGCCCAGCCTGTGCCTGGCCCAGAACAACCTGGGGGTCGTCCTGCTCGACCGAGGCGACAAGACCGGGGCCCGGCGTGCCTGGACCAAGGCGGTCAACGAGTGCCCCAAATACCCCGAACCCCACTTCCACATGGGCATGCTCCTGCACGCCAGGCGCGACCCCAAGGCCTCCGAATGGTTCCGGCGCTGCTACGACCTGGCCCCGGATTCGACCTGGGGAGACCGCTGCAGGTCGTACCTTGAGGTCTATCCACAGCGCTGAGTCCGCGGTCGTTCGGGGTTGACACCTCGAATCCAAAAGTGCAACAAGATGCCCTGCTCTGGCGACCCGTCGCGGTCGCTCGCCAAAGGAGCGAGGCACGATGGAAACCAACACCGTCACCGCCGGCAACGGCAGTGAAACACCAGGCACCATGATTCGACGCGCTCGAGAAGCGCGTGGCATGAGCCTACGAGAGCTCGCAGCGGCGACCCGAATTCCCCGCACGAGCCTCGCCCATATCGAAGACGACGCATTTGACGAGCTCCCTGCTGAGGTGTTCGTGCGGGGGTTCCTTCGGAACGCCGCGCGCGAACTCCGCCTCGACAATATGGAGGTCATCGAGGCGTACGAGCGGCACACGGGCCGCGTTCACACCTCCGCGCTCTCCGTGATTGAGCGCAGAGAGCGCGAGGCCGCCCGACCACTGGGAGCCACCCAGCTCGTCGAGGCCACGCCCCGGACCGTCACACGCACGGCGAGCCGGTTCCGCGTACCCAGCTTTGACGGCATCGTCGAGTACGTCGGCTCCGCGCGCCCCGCGTACGTCATCGGTACCCTCGTCGTGCTGCTCGGCATCGCGCTCGCCGTGAGCGTGGTCACCAGCGATCTGGACCGCGCGCCGACCCTCTCCCTGAGCAACGCCCCGCCGGCCAAGGCCAGCTGGAACGTCAAAGCAGATGGCACCAAGGCGCGCTGGATCCTGGACGGCCAGTCCAACGTCCACAACGGCGCTGTCGGCGTCGAACTTGAGACGGACACCAAGACTGCCAAGGGCAAGTCTGAGTAGTCTCACATCCAGGGCCTGAACGATGCTCGGTGAGCCGATCCAGGTCCTCGTGGACACCGTGCAGAAGCTCGAGCGGCGCAACGCCGCCCGCAGCCTGCGAAAAATCCTCGCGTCCACACGACCTGAAGACATCGCAGAGGTCTTTCGCTTCCTCGGCGAAACCCAGCGCAAACGCATCTTCGATCACATCGACGATGTAGAGATTCGCGCCCTCGTGCTCTCCGAGCTCGATACGGACGTGCTCCCCTCCATGCTCGAGCAGATGACGGACGGCGAGATCGTCCCGCTGCTCGAAGAGATGTCCAGCGACGACACCGTCGACGTCCTCGCCGCCGTCGCCGACGAGAGACGCGACGCGCTGCTCAACAAGATGAGCCGCGAGGACATGGACGAGGCGCACGATCTGCTGCGCTACGATCCCGAGACCGCCGGCGGTCTCATGGTCCCTGACTATTTCGCGCTGGAGCGCTCCACGACCTGCGCCGAAGCGATCCTGCGTCTCCAGGATGACAGCGCCGACCTGGAGATGGCGTTCTACGTGTACGTCGTCAACGAAAACGGACACCTCGTCGGCGTCGTCACTCTGCGTCAGCTCGTCATCTCGCCTCCCAACACCGCCCTGTCCGACATCATGCAGCCCGACATTGTGCGGGTCGCCACCGGGGATGATCAGGAGCAGGTCGCGGGACTGGTGGCGCGTTACAACCTGTTGGCGCTGCCCGTAGTCGACGACGCGAACCGCCTCGTGGGGATCGTCACGGTGGACGACGTCATCGACGTCATCCGGCAGGAGGCGACCGAGGACATGCTCAAGATGGCCGGCGCTGGCCAGGTGAGCTTTGGCCTCGACGCCCGCGAGCTCGGCAAGGCCGCCCGGTCGCGCATGCCGTGGCTGCTGGCCACCCTCGTCGGCGGCATCGGTGCCAGCTTCATCATCCACAGCTTTGAAGAGCAGATGCTCAAGGTTGCGCTCCTGGCTGCGTTCATCCCGGTCATCATCGGAATGGCTGGAAACGTGGGCACCCAGAGTCTGACCATCGTCACCCGCGGACTCGCATTGGGTCACATCGATGTCACCCAGACCGCGCGCGTCGCCGTACGTGAGCTCGCCATCGGGATGATCGGCGGCCTCATCTACGGGGTGCTGCTCGGCGTCGTCGCCGTCATCTTTGGGCACAACGATCCCGGAGTCAGCGCCACGGGCGGCGCCCTGGCCTTCGGGTTGTCGGTCTCCATCAGCCTGTGCGGCGCCATGATCATCGCCGCGGTCGTCGGCAGCGTCGTGCCCATGATGTTTCAACGCCTCTCCATCGACCCAGCCGTAGCCACCGGACCGTTCGTGACCACGGCCGTGGATATTCTCGGGGTGCTGTTCTACTTTGGTGTCGCGGTCTTTCTGCTCGGAATCTGACGGTCACCATGCCCCGGCTCGACGTCTGCGCTCCCGCCATCGTGCTACGCACGGTCGACTACGGCGACCGCGACCGCATCGTTACGCTCCTCGTAGCGGGCCACGGTCGGCGCGGGGCCATGGCCAAGAGCGCGCGCGCCTCCAAGAAACGCTTCGCCGGGGCACTCGAGCCTCTGCGCGTGATCGAGGCCAGCTACATCGACCGCGACCCGAGCCGCCTGGCCACGCTCACCAGCGCCGAGGTCATTGAACACTTTGCCGGGGTCGAGAGCAGCTTCGACAAGACCTCCCTGGCCTCCTACGCCACAGAATTGACCCGCGAGCTGGCCCGCGACGGCGTGCCGGACGACGACTTGCTCAACCTTCTCGTGGGTCACTTCCGCGCGCTGAGCACCGGCGCCGAGACACTGGACACCCTGGAAGACCTCCACACCACTTTCGTCCTCCGGGCCATCGACGGGGCCGGTTTTCTGCCGGCGCTCGCCGTGTGCGCCAGGTGTCACCGCGACGTGGACGCGTCCACCCAGTGGCGATTTGTTCCCGAGGCCGGCGCCGTCTGCGCCGCATGCCGCCGACCGGGCGCGTCGGGGGCCGAGGTGATGCCACCGACCCTGCGTTTCCTCGCGGACCGCGCGCTCCGGAGTAGCGGTGCACCCGACGCGCCCCACGTGCGGGTGCGCGCCCGTTCGGTGCTGCGCGACATGGTGCGGGGGATGCTCGGACGGGATCTGAAATCGGCCCACTTCCTCGACATGGTGCTGCGATGATCGACGTGCTCAGCTTTGGCGAGGCCCTCGTCGACTTCCTGCCCGGCAAGACGGGCTGCGCGCTGCGCGAAGTGGAATCTTTCCGCCGATGTCTGGGCGGCGCGCCCGCCAATTTTGCCCTCGGCATCAGCCGGCTCGGCGGCCGCTCCGGCCTCATGGCCAAGCTCGGCGACGACGAGTTTGGCTACTACCTGCGCGACACGCTGCACGCCTCCGGCGTGAACGTGGACGGCGTGATCCACACGCGGGAGGCCCGGACGGGCCTGGCGTTCATCGAGCTCGGCGCCGGTGGGGAGCGGAGATTTCTCTTCTACCGGCACCCGAGCGCAGACATGACCATCGGCCCGGAAGATGTGGACACGGCGCTTGTGAGCCAGGCGGCCGTCGTCCACGCCGGCACCAATCTGCTGATCCGCGAACCAAACCGACGGGCGACCCACCTGTGCTTCCAGACGGGGCGCAGTGCCGGCGCGCTCACAAGCCTGGATCTCAACCTCCGCTTTCACCAATGGACATCGCGGGACGCAATCCGCCCCACAGTGGAGGCGACCCTGCCCCTGGTGGACGTGGTCAAGGCCAACGACGAGGAGCTGGCGTTCCTCTGCCCGGAACAGAGCCCACGCGCAGCGTTCGACACCTATTTCGCGCCGCTTGGCGTCCAGGCGCTCGTCGTCACGATGGGGCCAGTGGGCGCGACCGTCGCGACGGCCCATGGCGAGTGGAGCGCGCCTGCGCCGCAGGTGCATGCGGTGGACACGACCGGCGCCGGCGACGGATTTCTAGCGGGGCTGTGGCGCGCGCTGACCCGCCAGGGACGACCGAGCCTGGACGACGCCGACTGGGACACAGCGCTGCGCGTCGCCAACAAGGTGGGCTCGCAGATTTGTACCGCGTACGGGGCGACCACAGCGCTGCCGGACGAAAGCGAGTTGCGGTGGTAGCCTCACCGGTGGTCGATGACGCTGTCGTCAGAAGGCTTGCTCAAAACCAAAGCTGAAGTTGCCCGGCAAGGTGGCCACGGGGCCGCCAAACGGGAAGCCGTAGTCCAGGCGCAGGACAATTCGGTTGCTGGCCGGGTTGAGCCACCGCAGACCCACGCCAGTCCCGTGCAGGACCAGCTTGTCCGACCAGTCCTCCTCATGCGCGATCACCGCAAGATCGTAGAAGGCGGCCAGACCGAGGTGAAAGGTCCACAGCTCAATGGGCAGCGTGCGCCACTCCACATTGGAGGACAGGACCGAGCGTGCCAGAAACTGACCGCTGGCGTACCCACGCAATCCGGATCCCCCGCCCACGCTGTTGAGCCGGTTGCTGATGTCATTGAGCCGGTGCACGGCCGAGACCCCGACCACAAGGCGACCGGAGAGAAACGGAGGGGAGTAGTTCTTGGCGGACAGGCGCAGCTCGTTGTCAAAGAACTCACCGCCCTCCAGCCGTGTGTCGGCGCCGGTCGAGAACACCAGCACATCGACCGATCGCGGCAAGAGGCCATCCTCCGCCTCGGCGCCAATCGGCAGGCGGTACACCCCGCTGAACCCCAGCGTCTCAAACCGGCTCGATGAGCCAATCAACGGGTCCGCGTGGCTCGCCGAGATCGTGACAGACGGACCAAAACGAAAATCCTCCGGCAGCGCGTAGGTGTCGAAGTTGCGCCCCTGGGCGAAGTCGGGCGTGAAGACCCGGTACCGAACAAAGACACGCGAGATCGTCTCGGAGCGCGGCAGGAACGTGTCTTCAAACGAGCGAACCAACGAGGCGTCGAACGCGCCGGCCTGCCCGTCCGTCTCCCCGTACTCGAACTTCGTGAAGCTCACGTCGTAGCCGCCGGAGATGTTGTGTTTGACCTCCTTGCCGAACGACCGCACCACGGTGGCGTCCCCACCCACGTTGACCACGCGGTACGCAAAAGGGAGCTCCTCCACCTCGGCCGTGTCGGGGTCGTCAAATGTGCGCAGCGCCGCGCCGTTGAACAGGCGACCAATCTGCCGGGTGCCCGACGCGCTCGCGCCGTAGCCCCACTTTGTGGCCAGCGAAAACAGGGGCTTGTTCACGCTCGTCGCCGCCGAGAACCCCTCGGGCTTGCCCGAGTCGCGGTTGACGATGACCGACGCGCTCTCCCCGAGCGTGAAACGGGAGCCGAACAGGCGCGGATCGGAGTAGAACTCGCCAAAGCTCAGCGTGTCCTGCTCGAGCAGAAACGTCAGCGCACCGATCTTGTGCAACCCGAAGATGTTGTTCTCGCTCAAGCTTAGACTCAGGAAGCTGAGCACCTCACCGACGAGCAGGAAGTTGGTGTTGACCCGCAGAGACCAGACATCCTTGGTGACCACCAGCATCACGACGGAGTCGTCCGTCGAGCCGCGCGCCGGCAGGATCTCCACGATGCTCAAGACCAGCGGTCCACGCAGGTTGCGGGCGGATTCGTCGGCCACCGTCTTGTCGTAGACATCCCCCACGTCAAAGAGCAGCTCGCCGCGAATCACGGACGGTCGGCTCGTGGCGTGGGCCAGGTTTGCGATGTCGGGCCATGGATCCTCCGGCGTCAGAGGATCTTCGGTCACCACCTCGATGCGCTCGATGCGCTTTCCGGCCGCTGCCTCGTAGGTCACGGGGGTGAGGCCCCGTTCCTCCATGGATCTGGAGACCAGTCGCCACTCGAACTCGCTGAGCCCGTAGGGGTTGCCCTCAGAGGGCTCATCCGCCGCCACAGGGGCAGTAATCGCAAGGCAAAGGAGAAGAGCCAACGTCGTCACTGACGACCTTCGTGCACTCATTTAGGGGTTGACCTTGAGGGGGTTTGAAAAGGGTTGCCCTGAAGCACGATTCAGTCCATGATATCCCGGCAGTACCGCGGGCTGGCGGACAAACCGTCACCCTTGGAGGTCCACGACCGTGCCACAAATCGGTTGGAAAGTGCAGGAGAGAAAACAAATGAATTCGACGAAGAACACCCTCGCGCTGCTCGTCAGCCTTCTCTTCGTGCTCGGAAGCCTTGGGCTCACCGCGTGCGACAAGGGCGACGCCGGTGCGAAGACCGACGCGAAACCCGAAGCGGGAGCCGCGTCAGCCCCGGCGGATAAGAAGGCCGACGAAGGTGCGATGAAGAAGGACGACGCTCCGGCGTCAGCTGCGGCCGAGAAGGAGGAAGTCGGCTCGAAGGCCGGTGACGAGGCCGCCGCCGCTGACGGCGACGAAGCCGCCGCCGGTGGCGACGATAAGGCTGCCGCTGACGACGGTGCTGCCGACGACGGTGCCGCCGACGACGGTGCTGCCGACGATGGCGCTGCCGACGATGGCGCTGCCGACGACAAGGAAGCCCCCGCGGGCGACGACAAGTAATTCCGTTCCGTTCGAAAAGAGAAAGCCCCGTCCGATGGACGGGGCTTTCTCTTTTCTTGGTCGCTGTCGGAAGGCGGTGTCGGCGCGCAAGACCTTGAGGGGCGGACTCGTACTCCTGGACCGGTCCTAGTACCCCCGACCCAAATTCCTGCCCTGGTCTGCGCCCGCGCCAGCACGCCGTCCGCGACGCCCTTGGTCCTCACGTGTTCGAAACACGCTTCGGCCTGCAGGTCGCCACGGTCGCCGCACCGGCACGACCGGTCACCAGGACAAGACCTCGGGTCGGGGGTACTAGTGTTTCTGCACAGGGACATTGGTGAGTTTCCGGCGAGCAACTCGGCCGGAG
>CALBXO010000940.1 GCA_937890335.1 uncultured Pseudomonadota bacterium
CGTCTGCCCTTCCGTGGGAGCCGTCACCTGCACCACAGGGGCCGTGCGATCTCCCGGCGGGTCAACCACATTCCCGGTCAGTCCCCAGAACGCAGCAATGTGCGCCGCAGCACAGATGTCCTCGTCGAGCAGGTAGGAGCCCGCGGTGCCGCACCCCTTGTCCGGGTCCACAAAGGTCCCGTGCCCGGCCCCCGTGATGGTGAACTCCTCGACGACGACCTCGCCGCGGGCGTTGTGGTACTCCCGGCGCGGGTACCCATCGACCAGCTCCTCCGCGTCCGCAACCTGGTCTGCGCCGTGCACGTCGGTCCATTGCTTGATGAGCTCCGTCGCATTGACTGGCGCCACGACACTGTCCGCTGAGCCGTGCCAGACGCTCATCTTCGGGTAGGTGCCCTGGAACTCGGGGTACGCCGCACGGACCAGGTCACCCCACGTTCCCGCGTCGCGCGGCCGGCCCGGGTTCAGGCAGTTGGAGACCTGCCCAAAATTGCGTGTGCAGTCGTACGCAATGCCCGCCAATGTTGCACCGCCGCGAAACACATCCGGCCAGGTCGCCAGCATCAGGGCAACTTCAGCACCGCCGCCCGAGTGCCCAAACGCAAAAATCTTCTCCGGATCGATGTCAAAATCCGCCTCCATCTGCCTGACCATGTTGACGATGGACAGGTTCTCCCCCTCGCCCCTGCGCAGGTTGGTGGGATCTCCATACTCTCCGGCCCAATTGAAACACTGCAGACCGTTGTTCGCCGACTGCTGCTCCGGATACATCACATAGAAGCCAAACTCGTCGGCCAGCTCCTCAAACCCTGCACCGCGGTAAGTGGTGGCGTTGAGCGTGCACGGATGCATGGCCACAACGAGGCCCGCGCCCGCGACTGGGTTGGGCGGACTGTAGCGGAACATCTTGAGCGCGCCCGGGTTGTCCCCAAAGCTGCGCACCTCCTCAAACGTGCCGGCCCCCAGGGACTGCGGGAACGTCAGGGTCGATCCAGGCGGCGGCGCGGAGACTTCCTCGTCCTGCGCGGCACAACCGGCCAGGCCCGCAACCAGGGTGGCCGCCATCGCCAAGCCACCAACCCATCGCTTCCATCTGTTCATCGCGCCACCCCTCGTCCGTACACTCACTGGTACCGGTCAGAATTGCTGCATAGCAACACCCAAACCACCACGGTCGCGACCCTATCGCCACCCACTCGCGGTGTCAACCGATGATTCGACCGAAATGTTGCAGCGCAACACCACACCACAAACGCTGCCGAATCCGCACCAGTTCGGTGCCCCTACCCATAGTTCATGCGCTCGGCGGCCGGCTGACCGACCCAACCAGACCCGTCTGCACGCGGCAAATCAACCCCCACGCGCGCACGAGGATGACTGGCGAACCAACTGCCGCTACACTACGGCCGGAACCCATCCGGAGTTGTCTATGAACTGGGGAACGTGCCTTCGGGCCCTTCTCGTCGTCGCCACCGTCGGCATCCCGACCGCGGCGTCCGCCAACGCGAACTTCCTTGGCTTGTGGCAGGACCGGGGCGGCAACGCCCACCACGACGGCCGGGGACGCGTGCGCGCGACGGACCTGCGCTACCCGCTGCTCGACTGGACGGTGTCCAACGAGGGCGTCCCGGTCGCGGGCTCAGCACTCCTGACGGACCTCGATGGGGACGGAACCCTGGAGGAGATCGGTCTCGACGGCGGGGCTGTGGTGGCCACTGACCTGGCGCTCACGGTAATCTGGACCGGCGAGCCGATCGGAGCCTACCGGATCTTCGGGACGTTCCAGTTCGGGACCAACCGGGCGCTTGTCGTCGGAACGGACACTGGACTCGCGCTGCTGGACCCGGCTACCGGGGGTACGACCTGGACAAGGGACGACGTGGTCGGTTTTGACGCCGTGAAACTCGGCGAAGACGGCGACGCGCTGCTCGTCCGCACCACCGCGAACCTCGGTCTCTACACGGTGGGCAATGGCCTGAGCGTGTCCGAGGTGTGGAGCACCACGGACGTCCCAGACGGCGATTACGGTCTGGCCGTCGGCGACGTGAACGCAGACGGAGCCTCCGAGATCATCGGTACGGACACCGATGGCGGGCGGATCTTCGCCTTGGACACGGCCACCGGCGAGCTGCTGCGAGAGCGGGAAGGCCGCACCGTGATGGGCACCCGTGGCTGCGGTCCGTCCCACATCGCCCAGGTCGACGGCGACGAGCAGGCCGAGGTGATCCTGACGGGCGCCCGCGGTGACGACGACGACTCCAGTGTATTCGTGGCCGTCTACGACTACGTCGACGACGCAATGCAATGGCGTTATGAGTACGGACACGGAGACGCCGGGCTGGCTCTGGAGATGCTGCCCGACGCCGTGGCCGACCTGGACGGAGATGGCGATTGGGAGATCGTCCTGTCCATCTACAACGACGACGCCGAGGTGGAGCCCGATTCCAACCCCGAGGTCGTCTCCGACCTGGATGGCATCAGCAACCCGGAAGCGTGGACCACCGTCATCTACGACGCCGCAACCGGCGAGCTGGTGGATCACCGCACCGACACGCGCGCCGTGGCCATCGTTCGCGTCACCGGGGACAGCAGGCCCGTGCTCATCCTGCGTGACGCCATGCGCTCCCTGGACGAGGACCACCCCGACCTCGCATTGAGCGGCTACACGCTGGGCACCGACGGCCTCGAGGACCACTGGCGCCTGCAGACCGCACGCGTCGTCTCCGCCCGGCCAACCCAGGCCGCCGGGTGCGCTGGCCCTGCCCAGGAACTCTCCGGCGACCTCGATGGTGACGGTGGACAGGAGATCTATATCGAGCGTCATCTGGACGCGGATGGGCGGCCGGATCTCCTCCAGCGCGTGTCCCTCATCTACGACACACCCGTGGTGGACGCGATGCTGCCGCTGAGCGCCGCCCACGACGTGGTCGGCGTGCACGCCGGCCCCATGGAGCCCGGCGGCGGCGGCGTGGCCGCCCTTCAGCTTGGGGATGGCAACCTCACGGTCTTCGACTCACTCTTTGGCGCCGAGCAGATGTTCCGCCTCGGAACCCACGCCGCCAGCCCCCGCGTGCTGCGGCTGCCGGAGAACGACGACGACGACGAGGGCGACCAGAACGTCCTGACGCGCGACGCCCGCGGAGATCTCGTCATGCGCGATGTCGCCTTCGCCCCGTCCGTGCGCGAGACCTGGCGACTGGCCGTACCCGATGGCCAACCTCTGCTGGCCCCCCTCAACAACGACTCACACAGCCGCCTGGTCTACGCGGATTTCGACGACGGCACGCCGGTCCTGCGCGAGGTCGATCACACCGGACAGCAGGTGTGGCAGCGCAGCTTCCCCGACGCCTCGGCGTTGCCGCACGCCTTCGCCCTCGGCGAGTTCACCGGCAACGCCCATGACGACCTCGTCTACATCGTCGGCGACGACCCGGTCGTGGAGCTGGTGGACGGCCACTCGGGCGAGCTGCGGCGCAGCCGACCGCTCTCCGAAATCGGCAACGTCGGCGCCAACGCCCGCGTCCTCGCAGTCCCTGGAGACCTGGGCGAGTTCGACGACTTCGTGCTCGTCGGTGACGAGGGCGCCTACTATATCGACTCCGAGGACATGAGCACCCGAACCGC
>CALBXO010000941.1 GCA_937890335.1 uncultured Pseudomonadota bacterium
CATTTCCGGACCTAACAGTCCTTCTGTTTGGCCAAAAATGGCTCCGATTATATCGGTCGGTGCCAGCCACCATCGGATCGCAGCACTGCCCCTCGGTGCAGACCTCGCCGTCGCCACAGGTCTCCGAGCAGCCGCAGCGGATGTTGTCCGTCTGGTGCTGGGCCGGATCGCAGCAGGCGTGGCGGTAGCAATTCTCCGCTGGATCGCACTCCAGCAGGGTGCACCCACAGGCCCCATCCTCGTCATTTGGGAACTCGCCCACCGCCTCCTGCTCCAGGCATTCCTGGACGACATTGGGCGCTTCCGTCCCGCCACAGGCGGAAAGGAGGACAAGGAAATAGCACAGTACGACCCCTAGGGCGCCTGCGCTTCCGCGCGTTCGCATGGGTCCCTCTCATGGTGGTAAGGTTGCAGATAAACCAGGAGTCAGAGTTTCAGGATGGACAGTCGGAGTCAAGCGCGGTCACCAGTTGCCGCGAGCCCCTGCACAGAGCCAAGCCGAGCATGATGTCTTCTTCCCCCACAGCGTCCCTGGAGATCCCGAGCGCAATCCGTACTCTCCTGGAAGGCCGCAGCGACGACGCAGAAGTCTGGTTGCTCGCGGTGGAGACGGGCACGCGACTCGAGGGAGCGCCCGGTCGGCCTTGGGCCTGGTTCTGTGTCTCGGACAGGCGCGCCGTGCTCGCGTGCGCCGTCGTGGACTCCGAGGTAGCCCCGCTGTGGACCGAGTTCGCGACGGCACCGACCTGCGTGCGCAGCAGGGTGGGGCGCGATGCGTTCGGCGTGCTGGGCGCGGTGGCGTTTGAGGGCCCGCTGACCGGCGGGGCCGCGCTGCGCTTCGCCGCGGAGATCAGCGGCCTCAATCGAGCGGATCGCCTCCTGAGGCTCTTCGTGGCCGCGCGCGATGCCGGCGAGAGCGACCGTGCGCACTGGCTGCTCAGTCTGGTGCAGGACGCGTCTCGCCTGGGTGATGCGGCCCTCCATAGGGCAGCATTGCACCCCGACGCTGGCGGTGCGCATCGATACGACGACAAGATCTCGTCCTATACGCAGGCGGCCATTGCGCTGTCGCTGAGACCCGCCGAGTGCCTCCTGGCCACGCTTGAGACGAGCACGCCCGCGACGGAGTTGGACGTGCCCTGGGTCTTCGTGCTGACCGACCAGCGCTGCTGGTTGACCGCGGCCGCTCCAGACGGGGCAATCGCCACGACAGAGCTCGCGCCCGCCCGCGCGCTGACCGTGACCGACGAGGTCGGCCGGGACCCCGTCACCTGCGCGGGACATGCGTGGCGGACAACTTTTGGCAATGAGAAGCAGTTCCAGGAGGTCGCCCCCGTCCCGGCGCTCACCTCTACGCCGCGCCTGGTGGAGATGGCGCGCCTTCACAAATTGCACGCGGAGCCCGCACGCGCCGCCGGGTTGCTCGGTATCGCCGTCGAGCGGGAACCGACCGCACTGCCCCTGGCGCTTCGAGCGCTCGCCCGCGGGGCTGGAATCCACGGGGCCCTCGCCGTCCAGGTCATGTGCGATCAGGAGCCGGAGGCCATGGCGCGGGAGCTCGCCCGTTGGGGCTATGGCACGGAGACGGCGGAGCAGATTGTCAGCGCGTGCCTCACCACAGGGGACGCGCGCGCGGTCGTCTGGACGCTGCCCCTACAACGCGAGATCTACAAGCACCGAATCGCCGCCACGAAGGACCCGCGCGCAGCGGCGGCCATGCGCCTGTCGCACGCCCGGAGCCTGCTCAATGGTGGGGAGCGCATCGAGGCGCAAATCCACGCGGAGGGCGTGCTCGTGTGGATTCCTGCGGCGACGCTTGCGGACCTCGTTGCCGACGAGGACACCGACGGATGGCGCTCTCTGCGCACCGGCGCCCTGCGGCTGTTGGAGGAGACCGGGCACGTCCGGCGCGCACGCGTGGAGCTCGCCGGACAGGACCCCCTGTCGTTGCCCCGAATTGATCAGCTGGCCGAACTCGACGAGCCGATTGGGGCGCGTGCGCGCCTGTGGTCGCAATTGCTCACCGGTGACCTCGAACCCCGAAGCGCGCCCGTGGCGGACCCTCCGCCCCCGGCGGACGCGGCGAGCCTCGAGCATCCGCTGGTCGCGCGCAGCGCCGCGTGGGAGCGCGTGCAGACCTTTCTGGCGACCCAGGCCGTGCCCGACACCGCCGCACTTCGCGCCTATTGCCAGCCGCTGGGACGCTCCGCTTCGGAGGCCGCAGTCCGCGCGCTGGCCGACGCGACAATCTTTCTCGGCGTCCCAGCCATCAACGCCTACGTCTCCCGCGGAGAGCGGCGCCGCGGCGTGCGCGCGTTTGATGGCGACCCGCCGTTCGTGCTCGTCGGCGCGGATCACATCGACGGCGATGGCGACGTGGACATGACCGAGTCCGAGCTGCGCTTCGCCCTCTGCGCGGAGGCCGCGCACATCCGAATGGGGCATGTGCGCATCACCTCCGGCGAGTTATGGAGTGGAATCTGGGACAAATCCTGGTCCATCGCAGACTTCGCCCTGGCCCTCACGCCGGCCAAATTTCTCGAGAAGCCCATCGGCGCCATCGGGAAGGGGCTCCCCCTGCTCCAGCGGGTTGGTCTGGGCAGCGTTCAGGAGGCCGTCGATTACGCGGGGCAGGTTGCCGGACGGCTCAAGCCGGGGGGCACTTCGACACAGAGCGGCGCGGTGGGACCCGAGCATCGAGAACTTCTTGGGATGGCGCGCGCGCTCCAGCTCAGCGCAGATCGAGCGGGCCTGGCGTTCTGCGGCGACCTGCGCTCTGCGGTGCGCGCCATCTTCCTGAGCAGCCCGGCTCTCCTTCCGGTGCTGGAGGTCGCCCGGCGCCAGGGCCTTGGCGCGACACTGTCGCGCCGCTCCGACGACGGTAGCTTCATGTATCCCGAGCTCGCTTTGCGCCTCGGGGCGTTGGCTGGATTCTGGATGTCCGACGCGTACGCGGAGCTGCGAGACGGCCTACTCTACCCGCTGTAGCCCCGCAAGGAGCGAAGCCGAGACCTCGGCCGCCCGCTCCACATTGCCCAGCGCGGTCCACTGCGCGTGGGCCAGGGCCCAGGCCCGGCGCGCCCGGTCGGGCTGGTTCGCGGCCGACAGCAGGTCCCCGGCCAGCTGCGCCGGCCAGGCGATGTCGGACTCCACAAAACTCGTCTCATCGAGGATTCGCGTCGCCGTCGCGAGCGCGGCGTCAAACTCGGCGTCGTGGCCGCCAGCCGCGTAGCAGGGCAGGAGTACGGCGTTGGCCGCCGCCTCAAACTGGCGCCGCCCGGCCCGCGCAAACCTTCGTCGGACAAGCTCCAGTTCCCTGCGAGCGTCCTCAAACCGGCCGCGCTTGATGATCACAAGTCCCAGGTTCATCCGCGGCACGCTGCCATCACCACCCAGCGCCTCATGAAGCCTGAGTGACTGGCGGTAGCCGCGCTCCGCGGCCTCAAAATCACCCGTGTAGCGCGCCACCTCCGCCAGCCCGTTGTGGCAGTGCGCCTGACCGCGCAGGTACCCGACCCGCTCGTAGGCCTCGAGCGCGCCGCGGGCACACCGGACCGCGTCCGCCATGGCGCCGCGCTTCTTGGCCACAATTCCCAGCACCTGCAGACAGTCGGCCGCCTCGCGCTCGGTCCCTACCTGCACGCACAGCGCGTGGGCTCGCGTGATCAGCTGACTGGCTTTCTCCAGGTCACCGGCCTGGTTGGCCACAAATCCCAGCCCCCGCAGGCACCCCGCTACCTTGACCGTCTCCCCACGCGCGCTGAAGCCCGCCAAGGCGGCCTCAAACAGTCGCTCTGCGCCCTCCAGGTCCCCCCGGTTTCGCATCACGTGCCCGCGAACGCGGCGGATCTCAGGCAGAAGTTCGGCCCATCCGTGGTCTACGGCGCGGTCCTCCGCCGTCGCCGCCGCGGTCTCCGCCGCGGAGAAGTCCTCCTTCTCCAGGTGGCAGAGCGCGCGACGAATCCACGCCTGGCCCCATTCGGGTTGGCCCTCGCGCACGCGCAGAGTTGTAAGCGCGCTCTCGTACAGCTCGATGAGCTCCAGCGCGACATCCGACTCGCTGCGCTACGTCCGGTGTTGCGCGCCCACCATGAGGGGAACCAACGCCTCCTGCGTCTCGCCCGCCTCAAGCAGGTACCGCCCAAGTCGGTCTGCGATGAGCGCCGGTGAGTCCGCGTGGCGCGACGACAGCATGCGGGCGCAGGCGCGGTTGTGAAGCCGCCAGACGCCCGCTTCTCGCGACGTGCGGGCCAGGGACTCTCGCAGCATGTTGTGGGCGAACGACCAGCCGGCTTCGTGCCGGACCGCCAGCCGGTTCCGTACAAGGTCGTGCATCAGCTCCAATGGGATCTCAAACCCAGCCTCGCGCCCGGCGGCCAGCCACTCCTCCGCGTCCACGTTCTGTCCGAGGGCTGCCGCCAGCGACAGGCTCTCCCGGTAGTGCTTGGGCCGCCCATCCAGCAGCCGCGTCAGTCGCACCCCGACCAATTGGTGGATGTCGTCGGGGATGACCGCGTCCTCGCCCGCGCGCAGGCGAAAGCCCGTATTCCCAACCTCCAGCACGCCGCGCTGTACCCAGTCACCCACAAGCTGGACGGCAAACAGCGGGTTGCCGGCTGTGCGCCTCTCCACTGTGTGGGCCAGGTCTCCCTCAAGCCCCAGGAGCTCCTGCACCAGCGTCGAGTGATCCTCGGGCAGCAGCGGGGCCACCTCCAGGCTCTTCGTGCCCGGTTGACGCAGCAGCCGTTCCAGCTGGACGCGCTCGAGGGAACGGGAGCGCAGCGCCTCATCCTGCGTGGTCACGAGGACCAGCACAGGTGAGGGTGCGATGGTCTGTGTGCGCATCAAGTAGGTGGCGAACCCCAACGAATCGTTGCCCCACTGCGCGTCGTCGAGCCAAATGATGACGGGGCGACGTCGGGCCACGCGCTCCACGACCCGGCGCATCAACACGTAGCGCTGGGTCGGCGTGGAGAACACCACGCCCGGGCCACCGAGTGGCGCGGGACTCGGCGCAATCAGCTGCGCGAGCGCGTGCCATTCATACTCGTCGGCGGCGCCTTGGGCCGCCAGGAGATGACGGCAACGCTCGGCCACCTCACCGTGCGTCATTCCCACACAGCGCAGGTGGTTGGCGAACGTCCTCGACAGGCCATCGGCAGGTCCGCCCATCGGGCTATGGGTCGCTCGCAGCCCGACGGCACCCCCGAGCTCATGGGCGCGCTCGCACATCCACTCCACCACCCGACTCTTGCCCGCGCCGGCGGTCCCATGCAGGTGCAACAGACGGGCCTCACCCGCCTCGTGGACCTCCACGAGAGTGCGCCAGATCTGGTCCCGCTCGCCTGTCCGATCCACGAGGGGAATGGACCGAAGCCCAAACAGACCAAGCCCGGCGCCAACGAGACGCATCGAGATCTGCTCTTCCTGGCGCCGCCAGTTCTGGGGGAGGGGTGGGCCCTCGCGTTGCGGGAGCGATGACAACGGAACGTCGTACTCGCTGCCCAGATTGTCGGCATCGCTGGTCGGGGCGAGCAGCGTCTCCATCACGGACGGGGCCGCGGAGTGGGTGATGCCGATCAGAAAGCTGTCGTTCGCGCTGAGCTCCGACTCGCCGAACATCGTATCGAGCCCGGCGTTGGTTGGGTTGTCGTGCACACTGGCCAGCTCGGCCGACAGCAACTCCCCGCTCGGGGCAACGACCTGCGGCCCCTCCTCGTCCAGCTGGTACAACGCCCAGGCAGCATCCGCGGCGGTCTGGTACCGGTCGTGGGGCTCCCGGCGCAGAAGTTTGAGCAGCCAATCCTCAAACCCCAGCGGCAGGCCAGGGTGCCCGGGAAACGGTGGGGGACCGGCCTGGTGCGCGCCGAGGACCGACCAGAAATTGTCCCCGTTGAACGGCCGGTGCCCGGTCGCGAGCTCCCACGCCAGACAGCCGAGCGCGTAGAGATCTGTCCACGGACCAAAATCGCGCCACCGCCCGTGAAACTGCTCCGGCGCCATGTATTGCAGGGTCCCGGCGGCGTGACTGGTCGACTCCGAGGGCGTGCCACTGAGGGCGTGCGCCAAACCAAAATCCGTCAGCTTGAGGCCGGGCCGCATGTCGCCAGGCGCGGCCATCAAGATGTTCCCCGGCTTGAGATCCCGGTGAATCACCCCGCGCGCATGCGCGTGGGCCAGGCCATCGAGCAGTGTGAGCAGGACCTTCTTGAGCATCGCCCAGGCGAAGGTCGTCTGCACATTGACCAGAGACCCGCCCGTAGCCAGCTCCATCGCCAGATAGGGGCTGCCGGCGATCATCCGGCCGCCGCTGATCTTCTCTGCTTCGGCAGTGACCTCGCCATGCTCAAGCACCATGACCACCGCCGGATGGCTCAGTCCCGCGACCGCGCGCACCTCGTCCCGGAAGGCCACATGAAATCTTTCGTCGCCGGCGTAGTCGGCGGTGATCACCTTGACGGCGATGTCCACGGACTCGGCCACGTGGCGTCCGCGCCAGACCTCCGCCATGCCTCCCTTTCCAATAAGGCGGTGCAGTTCAAAGGGGCCGAGCGGGATTCTGCGGGCGGTGGCGACCATGCGCCGGGAGTCTACCACGATGGCCTCCGGGCGCTACCGCGGAGGCGTGCCGCTGGACGTCACCGTCGCGAGAACCGCGCGGTGGTCGGACACGATGGTGTTCACCACCCGGCACTCCTGAAACTCGAACTCCAAGGAGACCAAAATCCAGTCGATGGACCGAAACGGGGCAGCGGATGGGTAGGAAGGACCACCACAGGGCCGGAGGTTGAGCTCGCTTGCCAGGCGCGTGAGACAGACTTGATCCGTGGACCGGCCGCAGTTGAGATCGCCCAGGATGATCAGGGGCAGCTTCCGGGTCCGGAGCGTGTCCAGCATCTTGTCGATCTGTCTCTCGCGCGCCGAAGCCACCACGGGATCCAGGTGCACCGACACCACCGTCGTCGGTCCGGCCACGGTTTGGACCGTCGCCGCGGTGAAACCCTTTGTGTCCAGCGGCGACGTGGCGAACGCGGCGGTGGTTCCCTCCGTCAGCGATCGGTTCGCGATGAGCGCGGTCCCGTATCTCACGGTCTGCCCTGTCACTCGCCCGTGCACGTGGTCGCCGCGGGCCCACGAGCAGAACCCGGCCGCGTCCGAGATCGCGCCAACGTGGTCAATCCCCCCGCTCCCGGACGAGGGACCGTCCGCCTCCTGGAGCGCCACAACGTCCGGTTGCTGGGCTCTCAACAGGGCGGCAATTGCGGCGAGGTTCGCGCGTATCTCGGACTCGGGTTCACCGAATGGATGGAACGCGGTACCCCGCCCGTGGGCAGCGTTCAGGGTCAGAAGGGTCGTCGTGCGGGCGGGCTTCGGGCCTTCAAGGCACGTGTCGATCCCGAGCGGGTAGGGCGATCGGGGCAGCGCCGTTGCGCTCACCCAGATCGAGGCGGATGCGGCAGCCGTGGCGGCAACGAGAATCAGGGCTACGATCGCCGCGCGTCGTCTGAGGCGCAGGGCCCGCCAGCGGGCGATCCAGACTAACACGTGTCGCACCCATCGGGGTCGCTGCGGCAATCAGAGGAGATCGGGATAGTCGTCCGGATCGATGATCACCACCCCCGGTCGCTGCTCCGCCTCGGGTTCGGGCCCATTGGCAGGGGCGTCGGGAACATGGAGCGGTAGGTGGAGCGGCTCAGGCTGCCATTCGCCGGGGTGCGCCACGGGTGCCCTGCGGCGTCCGGTGTGCTGCTGATCCCACGTCGTGCGATCTCGACGGTACATAGCGAGGTCCTCGGTGGTTCGAGAGACTGGGCCCACCTGCGATTGTAGGTAGGCCCCTGCCACGTGTAAAGATGAATTCATGGGACTCCTCGATAGACTTCGCCACGAACTCTTTGGACAGCTCGGCCGGGACGCCCAGGCGCTCGTAGACACCGCCGTAATGGCGATGCGCGCTTCCCGGCCCGTCCTGGACGTGGAGATTGAGACCGCGCTGCGGCTCTTGTTACGCATGCCCTGGTTTCAGGGTGTGGACTCCAATGAAATGCGAGGTCACCTCGAGCGCGCCATTGCGCGAGGCAAGAAGAGCGACATGCGCACGCTCGCCCGCGCGTTCCGCGACGAACCGGACGCCCGAGAGGTGCAGCTGGGGATCAGCGCCTACGTGCTGATGGCGGACCGAGCGATGGAGGCCTCCGAGCGGGCGTGGTTGGACGAACTGGCGCGGCTGCTCGACGTGGAGGAGGCTCGGATCGAGGAGCTGCTGGCGGACATCGCCGAGCATATGCGCCTTCGCGAACGGGGAGAACTGTAGCGGGGGCCCGGCCGACTGCGACGGGGTGGTCTACGCGCAGCCGCCAGCGATTGTGCGGACTCGCGCCGCCCGGCGGAGACCTGCCGACACGGACCAAGGGTCCGTCCGAAACAAGCTGTCGGGTATCGCGCCCAGGCGTGCGTCAGATTTGGCCGCGGCGACCGAGGGACACCGCTGGCGCAGCTCGGCCCGACCGAGTCGGGGTCGAAGCTGGCCTACGGAGGGGATGCGAGACGGATGACTTGATGTCGGACGAACCCTAAAAGTCGTCCTTGTCCCAGGAGCCGCGGGCGGCGGGGACGGTCGCGAACGCCTTCTCCTCCGCCTTCTGTGTGGCCGGGAGTGTGGCGCCCTGGCTGGTCTGCATGCCCATCTTGGCCTTCAGAGCCGAGAGGGCATCGTCCGCGCCAGCGTTCGCCTCAAGATCGGCGAACTTGCTGGCGAGGTTGTCGCCGGTCATGTCTTCGGCGAGCTCCGCCGTGGCCTCAGCCTCGGCCTCCATCCGCGTGATCTTCTCCTCCATTTTGGCGAAGGTATCGAACGCGTTGGTGTCGTTGAGACCCGCCATGGTCTCTTGGATCTTTTGCTGCGCCTGGGCCCGTTTCTGCCGCGCGATCAGGAGGTTCTTCTTGCGTTTGGCCTCCTCGATCTTGGCGTTCAGGCGACGCAGAGCGTCTCGCAATTGGTCGGCGGCGGCTTTCTGCCCCTCCCATTGCCCCTGGAACTCCGTCGCGAGGCTGTCGTGCTCCGCCTTGCGGGTCAACGCCTCCTTGGCGAGGTCGTCGCGCCCGGCTCGGACGGCCATCATGGCCTTCTTCTCCCACTCGCGCGCGAGATTGAGCTCGTTGTCCAGCTGTTTCTTGAGGCGCTTTTCGTCGGCGATGGCGACGGCTACCTGCTTTTTGGCCTCGATCAACTGCTCGCGCATATCGAGTATGAGCTGATTGAGGATCTTCTCGGGATCCTCCGCGCGCGAGATCAATTCGTTGATATTGGCCTTCAGGAGCGTGCCAATGCGGCTGAAGATTCCCATTTATCTGCCTCGGAAGGGGTGCGTCACGTGTTCAGTTTCCACTTGAATTCAGGCGCTCGTCAAAAGCATCGAGCGCGCTCTCGTCACTGGTTGGCGGCTCGGTGCGGTACTCGCCCAGGATGGGATAGTGCACCGAGATTGCCAGCGAAAGGCCATCCACAGCCGCCTGGAGCTCGTTCAGGTCCAGGTTTGCCGATTGCAGGGTGTCCGTAATGACGACGTGCTCGTCCTCGATACCATAGGCGCCCGCGACCATCTCCGTCGCGTTGAGCCGCAACAGAGTCTCACAGAACTCGGCGCGTCGGGCGCTCGTCGGGACCGCCATCAGCTTGCACCGAAAGGTGATCACGGGCGGGTCATTGTAAATGACGATGTTTTCCAGGTGCTCGTACTCGTCGTGGATGATCCACATCCCTTCTTGGGGCGCCTGGTAGTCAGCGCCGAGCTGCAGCAGGAACGCCTCGATCTCCTCGTTGCTCCTCATTGCTGGGTCTACTCCTCGTCATTCGCGTCAGCGCGGTTCGGCGCGCATCATACGGCTGGGGTTTTGGCCCCGTCAACTCCGGTGCCACCGAAGTCGGCTCCGTCGGCATCGGGGGGCGCGCCGCCGATCTGTTCCAACAACATCCAATCGCGGTCCTCTTCCCAGCGTCCCTGCACTGCGAACCGAAAGTCGTAGCCGCTCTCCATGCCCGTGTCGTACAGGGGCACGATCTGCCGCTTGCGGCGCGCGCGGAGCCGCTGGGCCTCCAGGAGATGTACGCGCGCGTCGTCCGCTGAACCGGCGGCGAAGTGGGTGCGCCCGAGCAGCGAGTGCAACGCACAACTGCGCGCGTGTGTGAGCAGGGCGGGCCGAAGGCGCGCGAGGCCTTCGTCGGGACGGCCGAGCGCGAGCATGAGCTCGCCAAGCTCGAGGCGCACCTCCAGATCCGCCGGAAAATCATCCAACCACCCGCGCAAGAGCCCCACGCCGTGGGCCTCCATCATCCGCCCGGCCAGCCGCGCCCGGAGGCGTCTCGCTCGGGGACCGCCCGAACGCAACGCCGAGGCTTTGTCGAGAAGTGCGAGGGAGGGTTCAAAGGCGCGCGCTTCGAACAGCGCTTCGGCCGCATGCATTCGCTCGCGGAATCCATTCAACGCGGCGTCCAGCTCCGCAAAAAGGCGAGGGCCCTCGTCGCCGTCGCCGAGTCGGTAGGCGTCTCGGCAGCGCAGGAGCAGGTCTCCCGAGCCGCGTTTGCGCAGGACGTGCGACAACCCCAATGCCCCCGCGGCTGCTGCCGCGATGGCGCCGATGAGTTCCTCCATGGGTCTAACTGTCGTCACGTCCGGGGGCGGCGTCAACGCCTCCCCGTCGACGTCGTCCACGTCAGGGCGTGACCGCCACCGGGCCGGCGACGACCGACTCGCTGATCATGTCTCCGACGGCCAATTGGTCCGACGCAAAAATGACGTGCGCGCTGTTGCGCGCGATGGGTGCGAAGGAGCCGACAAAGTCCTCGTTCTTGGGCTCCATCCCCGCGACCTCCCACACCGCATCCCGAAAGTCCTGATCGTCGGTGTCCCGGTGGCGAAGCACATAGAGAATGACCGTCCCATCCAGGCTGGCGTCGCCCGACACCTGGGCCGTGACGGCGATGTTGCCGCGATCGTCGTCAAAGAAGCTCGTTACGCGCGTCATCGGCCGCTCGCCGAGGGCAAACGGGATGAAGATGTTCAGCCACAGCCCCGCGTGCGTGCGCGTCTGGATCCCGTCGCCGGCGTCGCGCACCACAAAGTCGTACGTCTCCGCGGGCAGGCTGTCCCTGTAGAGGTTGAACGCCCGCAGCGGCGCGAACGTCATCTGGGTTCCCCAGCCGCGCAGAACGCGCTTGCCGGCCAGGAGATCCGCTGGCCACTCGGCCGGGTCGAACGCCTGCTTGTAGGCCTCGCCTTCGGGGGTCCGCAGGAATGCCTGCCACGCGACCGGGTCCCCCAATGTGTGCCCGTCGGCCCAGACCTCCTCCTGCAGCGCGAAGTACGCGTCCAGCGAGCCGAAGGCCCCGGTGCTCACGAAGATCGCCTCGACCCGGGTGTCGGCGGCTGCCGCAATCTGGGCCCCTACCGCGCGGTGCTCGCCGGCCAGGACGACCGCACGGGTCACGTCGAAGCCCGGCGGGTCTTCCCCCTCCGGGAAGTTCGTCCCGTGCAACACGTCCGGCAGCGCCTGCACCGCGGTGATGGCGCGCATGTACGCGACCGCCATCGCGCGGAACGGGTCCAGCTCCAGGGGGGCGCCGTTGTGGACCACCTGCAACATGCAGCGAACCATCACATCCATGCGTTGTTGCGGCGCTCCGAGGCACCGTCCTTCCACGCCGTCCGTGTACGGCGAAATCTCCGCGGTGGTCAGGTCGACGATGCCGGGCAGGTCGTTGACCACGAGCACCGGGATGCCGTTCTGCAGCGCGGTAGCGATTCCGTAGGTCCCGGTCCACGAGATGGTCGGGTTGCTGCCAAAGTCCTCCTCGCGGTCGACAACCGCGAGGAGACCGGAGTCGCTGGGCTCGAGGGGCAGGTACAGCGACGCCTGGTGTCGCCACGAATTGCCGCCGTAGTCCTGGCTCTTGAAGCTGAAGTTGACGAGAAAGGCGTCCCCTCCGCCGCCCTGAACCGGGCCACTGCCCTCCACGTCGACCTCGATGGCGACGGTTCGCGGGTCATAGACCGCGTCGTGATCGATGTGCACGTTCGGCCCGCCCTGTTTGACGTCGATGTCGGGACCCCCGTTGTTTTCACCGTTGTTGGCCGGCCCATTGTTCGCGGGTCCGTTGTTCGCGGGCCCATTGTTGCCAACCCCGTTGTTGCCAACCCCGTTGTTGGCCGCCCCGTTGTTGCCGCCGCCGCTGCTGGGGTTCGCGTCGCCGCAACCGGACGCACTGCACACGGTCAGGATGAAGATCGCTGGGTAGATTCGTTGTAGCAGTCGGCGCATGTGTTGATTCTCGCGGGGGGAGTCGATGACGGCTCATTATAGCGGCTTGCCACTCCAATGTGGTAGGGTGCGTTGGGCGGTTTACCTTGATGGCGACGACGACGACGTGAAGACGATCCCAATCCCAGCAGAAGGAGACGTAATCTCTGGGAAGTATCGCCTTGAGGAGGTCCTCGGGCGGGGCGGGTTTGGTATCGTCTTTCGGGCGACCCACCTGGAGATGGACCGCAGCGTCGCACTCAAGACGTTGCTCCCGCAGGCATTGGGCGATGAAGCCGCGGCAGACAGGTTCCGCCGCGAGGCTGTGCTCGCCTCGTCACTGACGCACCCCAACAGCATCACGCTCTTTGATTACGGCCAGACCGAAGACGGACTCCTCTACCTCGTGATGGAGCTGCTCCGTGGGCAGACCCTCAAGCAGTACATGAGGGATGTGGGCGCTGTGGACCCCACCCGCGCCCGAAACGTCACGTTACAGGTGCTCAAGTCGCTGTCCGAGGCCCACGATCTGGGCATCGTGCACCTGGACCTGAAGCCGGAAAACATCTTCCTGTGCGACGTGCCGGGTGAGCAGGACTTCGTCAAGGTGCTCGACTTCGGCGTGGCCCGGATGCTCGCCGACGTCAACGTCAAGGAAGACCTCAGCAACAGCCTGGCGTTTGGCACACCCAAATACATGTCCCCCGAGCAGATCACGGGCGACCCGGTTGGCCCGTCCACAGACATCTACTCCCTGGGTTTGATCGCCTGGGAGATGCTCATGGGCGAGCCCGCATTTCACGGCCGAACGCCGCTTGAGATTGTCGCCAAGCAGGTCAACAACGCTGTCCCGGACCTGCCGTCGCCCCACGCTGGATCGCCGCTCGGTCGCGTCGTGGCCCGCGCCATCTCCAAGCGGCCCGAGGATCGCTTTGCCAAGGCCTCCGAGGCCCTGGACCTGCTGCAGAGCGAAACCCCCATGTCCATCGACGCCGGCTGGCTCGATGACGACCTCCTGGGGGGCAGCGACCTGGCCGACGGGTTCCTCCCCGTAGATGGGTGGGCGAGCGTCGAGAAAGCCGAGGTGGACCCGGTGGCGTCGGCGTACGACGAGCCCGAGCTACAGATCGATTCGTCCGGCGCCATCGAGAACGAGATGACCACGGTGGTGCCCCGCGGCGAAGCGGTGGCGAATTACCTTCAGGAGAGTGTCCTCGACGACGTGGGCGAGGACCCCATGAACGCCGAGAAGACCGTCGTCGCCACCGGGCACTTCGAGGACTCGCCCACAGAAGCCATCATGCTGCTGCGGGATGCGGACGTGGAGGTGGTGACCGAAGACGAGGAGTTCGAGTCGGAGCCGACCAGCCTCTACACCGGCCGCCTGGGGCTCAGCGGCGAACACCATTCCGCCCACCCACGGCACTACGAGGCGTTGTCCACCAACCATGCTGTGGCGGCGGTCGACGACGGAACTGACCCCGCTGCGCTTGACCCTGCGGGGCCGGACCCTGTGGTTGGGCAGAGCCGCAGTGTGCTGTTCAGTGTGGGACAGGAGGCCGGGTACATCGGCGCCGCGCACAATGTGCCCGGTGTCCATATTCCTCCCGGCGCGGACCTGGCGTCAGTAGACCGCAACGCACGTCACTCTCACGGCGTCACCAACGGCGTCGCGGCAAATGGAGCGGGACGACCGCATCCGGTCCGGGTGATGCAACCCACCGGAGAGCACCAGGCCGTCTACGCGCAGCCGCAGGGCGTAGACCGCGGCATCGTG
>CALBXO010000942.1 GCA_937890335.1 uncultured Pseudomonadota bacterium
CAACAACGGTCAGAACAACGGATTCAACAACGGCCAGAACAACGGATTCAACAACGGATTCAACAACGGTCAGAACAACGGATTCAACAACGGATTCAACAACGGCCAGAACAACGGATTCAACAACGGCGAAGACATCGAGCAGCTCTGCTACGAGGTCTGCGACTACTTCGGCGAATGCACCGGCGAGTGGGACGACGAGTGCGGCGCCGATTGCTACGACCAGCTGACGAACTTCCCCGAAGACCAGGCCTACGACCTGCTCTACTGCTTGCTGGACGCCAGCTGCAACGACATCCGCAACGGCGCCGTCGAGGAATGCCTGGACATGGCTCCCATCGTGGACGAGCGGCAGCCGTACTGCGAAGACCTGTCCAAATTCGTCTCCGAGGAGATCTGTCCTCGTCAGGGGATCGGAGAGGAGATGTACGAATTCTGCACCGACGCTGCCCAGTGGCACAGCGACGATAACTTCTGGCGACTCGAGGAGTGTCTGCAGGAAGGATGTGACGACATCCTGGAATGCGTCTACGACTGGTACGAGCGCGGCTGAGCGGGGTTGACCACCCGTCGCCTGCACTGCGCCCCGTCACCGTGGGCGCTCCCGTCTCGCGAACGCACATCTGGGACGGCTCCTGCCGCCGGAACCTCGGTGACTACCAGTCCTGGGGCTCGGTACCCAGCTGCTGCGCCATCGCCGTGACAAGATCCTTGAGCCCCTGCCGCGCGATCGCGGAGATCGCCACAAACCTGTAGCCCTCAGCCTCGAAGTGGGCGCGCAAGGCGGGCTCCGCTTCGCGGACCCAGGTCAGATCGATCTTGTTGAGCACCACGATCTGGTCGCTCTTGGACAGCTCCGGGTTGAACTTCTCGAGCTCGAGGTTGAGCCTGGCGAAGTCCTCCAGCGGATCGCGATCGGTCCACGGCACGCCGCTGCCGTCGTCAAACGGGGGCGGCACGTCCAACACGTGAACGAGCACCTCGCATCGCTCCACATGCCGCAGGAACTGGTGACCCAGGCCCTTGCCGTCCGCCGCACCCTCGATGAGTCCCGGGATGTCCGCCACGACGAAGGTGTCGTACTTTCCGAGCTGCACGACGCCCAGGTTCGGGACGAGTGTGGTGAACGGGTACGCGGCGATTCGGGGACGCGCCTCGCTGATGGCGCCGATGATCGTGGACTTGCCCACGGACGGGTAGCCAATCAGTCCCACATCCGCCAGGAGTTTGAGCTCCATCCGGATGTGGCGCAGCTGACCGGGACGCCCCTCCTGGGCGCGCCTCGGCGCCTGGTTGGTGGAGGTCACGAACCGGGCGTTGCCCTGTCCGCCCTTGCCGCCTTGCGCCACCAGCTCTTTCTGATCGTGTTCGACAAGATCGAAGAGCAACTCGTCGGTGCCGACATCGAAGACCTGCGTGCCCACGGGCACGGCGATCACGATGTCGGCGCCGGCGCGCCCGTGCATGTTCTTGGGTCCGCCGTCCGCGCCGCGCTCACCGTGGATTTGGTGGCGGTACTTCAGATCCAGGAGTGTGGAGAGGTTGTGGGTCGCCTGCACGTATACGCAGCCGCCACGCCCGCCGTCACCGCCGGCGGGACCGCCGAACTCGACAAACTTCTCGCGACGCCACGCAACGATGCCGTTGCCACCGCTGCCGGCTTCCACACGGATCGATACTTCGTCGACGAAGTTCACGGTTCTCTAGCTTCGGTAATGGAGCGCGTGGAATTCGGGCGCGACCGAAGCCTTCCTGCGCGCGGACTCAGCCGCGCGCGGGGAATCAAGCTTCAGCCGGGACGACCGAAACGCGCTTCTTGTTGCGCCCCTTGCGACCGAATTCGACGTTGCCGTCGACCAGCGCAAAAAGCGTGTAGTCCTTGCCCATGCCGACGTTGACGCCGGGATGGATCTTGGTACCGAGCTGGCGGACGATGATGTTCCCCGCACGCACAGCTTCGCCACCAAACTTCTTCACGCCCCGGCGTTGACCCTCTGAGTCACGACCGTTGCGACTACTACCCTGTCCTTTCTTATGAGCCATGGTTCCGTTCCCCGATCAGGCTTTGATCTCGTTGATCTTCACGCGCGTGAAGCTCTGGCGATGGCCCCGCTTTTTGCGGTAGCCCTTACGGCGACGGCTCTTGAAGATGATGACCTTACGGTCACGACCATTCTCCAGCACCTTGGCGGTCACTGAGGCCCCCTCGACGCGAGGCGCACCAATGGTGGGGGCATCGCCACCAACCATCAGAACCTCGTCGAACACGACCTCACCACCGACCTCAGCACCAGCGAGCAGCTCAACATTCAGCTCATCACCGGGCGAGACGCGGTATTGTTTTCCGCCCGTTTTGACGATTGCGTACATCACGATCCTCCGGTTCGGGGAATTCGGTTCCCCGAGGGCGCGCTAAACTACACAGCTTGACCGGTGAGGTCAAGCGAAGCATATCAAGGTGTCTCGGGTCATGGACCCGACAGGACAGGAAGCCCTGACGGGAGCGTGGAATGGACCGCGCGCCCCGCAACAAGGGGCTTTAGCGGAAGACAACTCAGCACGGCCGCGTCCGACTGTTGTGGTCGGGTCCGGCGATGCCATGGAGGATCGAGATGACGAGCAAACCGTTCAAGAAGGGACGCGCCCGCAACGCGCGACCGACCGCACGCACCCGAGCAGCCCGCCCGGCCCCCGTCCGCCTGGACGATGAGGCCAAGGAGGTCATGAAGCAGCTCATGGAGGTCGAGTGCGTCCGCAAGCCCTTCGCACGCCGGATCGCCGCCGGCGAGATGACGCTCGAACAGTTCAAGATGCGCTTCCCTGAGGAGTACGCGCGCAGCTACCGCGCCAAGAACCTCCTTGAACAGAACTCGGACATGACGCGCGCGCGCGCCTTCTGGCTGGCGGAGGACAACAGCCGCCTCGAGGCCATGAAGGACAAGCAGATCCGCACGTTCGCAACCCACACCGGCCTGAGCCAGGAGCTCTCCCGACAGATCGCGACCGGCCAGATGTCGCTGGGCCAATTGGCCAAGTCCGACAAGCGCTGGGAATTCATATGGGCACGTGCGCGCGCACGTATGGCCTCACTCAAAGAGGCCGGTCACCCCGTCTCCCCGATGGAGGCGATCCGTTGGGCCCGCGGCGACTTTGGTCTGCCGTTCGGCGACATGGAGACCGAGGAGGAGATCGAGCGCATCGGCGCCGAGCTCCACGAGAAGTACCCGTTCATGAAGAAGCGGCACACGCGCCGCATGGCCCGATTCGAACTCGACCTCCACGGGCTCGCCCAGGTCGCACCGGCCAACTGCGGCTGGGGCGTACGCGCGCTCGAACTCTGGGAGCGCTACCCCGGACAGCACCGCAAGTTCATTCGCCTGATGGCCATGATGAACCTCGACGACGACGCGGTCGCGAAGTTCATCGAGCAGACAGATCCCGCGCGGGACAAATACCGCGAGCTCGCCGCGGCACAGCGCCGTTACCGGTTCCAGCGCTACGGCGATCCGTCCGAAGGGAAGCTTCAGGAAGACGACAATCCGTTCTCCTGGACCCTCACCGCCGAAGACGGCGCCATCAGCAAGCAGTCCAAGCTCCAGGTGCTGTTCCTCTGTCCCGCGGACGCGTGGGTCGCCATCCAGAAGCTCACCGGGCACGACAATGACGTCGCCCAGAAGTCTCTCGACGCCGCGTTCAAGGTCGGGGACAGGCTTGAGCAGCAGCTGATCCTCGACAAGCTTGAGACCCTCGAGAAAGGCGAGAAGACCGCCCGTTTCACGCTCCGCAACGGCATGGTCTTTGTGGGACGGCCCGACTGGCACTCCCCGTTTGAGGTGCAGGTGCGCCTGTCCAACAACGCCTGGGTCATGATCCTCTTCCACGGGATCTACGCGCTCGACGTTCTGTGATCCGAGCCGTCTGGATCCGCGCGCTGTTCACTCTGCTGGCCCTTGGGCTGGCCGGGTGCGCCCTCGGCGAGGACGAGGTCCCGCGCGCGGATCTGGAGCCGGCCACCTGCCCCTCCCTGGATTCCGACCTGGAAAAAACCCTGGCCGTCGCCGACAGTGGCGCGCTTGATCCACTTGCGCAGGTCGTGCGCGAGCTCGTGACCGCGCACGGGGGAGCGCGCGCGAGCGCGTTGATGCGCACGGTGCTGACACTGCTTCGCGAGGTGGGCCTCAGCAACCTGGTGCGGGCCGCCGGCACACTCAGTGACGGCATCCTCGGCGACATCGAGCCGTTCGCAGCCAACGCGATCCGCCCCTTTGTGCAGCCCCCTGCCGGCACCGACGAAGCCGCGGACAAGCTCCTGGTCTTTTCGCTTGTCGCCGAGGCCGCGCGCGAGTGTCCCGAGGGTTCGCTGACGGGAACTCTCCTGGTGATCACCGGGGATCCGCCGCTTGTCGACGCCCTGGTGCTCGTGCTGCAGGACCCGGCACTACACGAGTTTCTGAACCGTTACGCCGGGCCCGACGCAACCCCTTCGGATCGAGCCGCGCTCGTCACGGTCATCGTCACCGTGCTCGACGCTGTGCTTGTGGAGGACTTTCAGATTGATGACCTTCGCGGCGCTCTGAGCCTGGTGCTCCCCGCCGACGAGGCGCCGTATACGACCCTCCTCGCCGAGGTGGATCGCGTACTGCGCGGCGAGCGATTGGCCACCGTCCAGACCGGCTTGGGATGCATCCGCGGCCTGGAGCGCACGGACAGCCAGGACCGAACCCATCACGGGGGCCGTCTCGTCGCGGAGGCACTCTACGACGTCCTCGCAGCTGACGGCATCGACGCCGCGTCCCTCGCGGCGCTCGTGCCCGCGGACACCGGCGGACTGCTCGGCGCGCTCGACTCGGGGATCCGCAGCCTGCGCAGCGACGCTCAACTGCGCGCGGACCTGCTGGATCTCATCAGCTTTCTCCTCCATCCAGAGCGTGTGCGCCCCGCCCTCGACGGCGGACTCGCCCTGTTGGACGTGGGCGGGCTTGTCGAGATCATCGAGGCGGTCACCGGCGTGCTCGGCAGTGTCGAGTGTGCCCCCAGCGACATGAGCCAGGCGCTCCTCGGCTGGGCCGCCGGGGGCGACCCGTGAGACACATTTCCCCCGCGGCAACCGCGTCATGGCCGCTCCAGACACCAACCCTCTGCGCTGGGTTGATCGCCGCGACGCTCGTCTTGATCCCGTGCGCCGCCGACGCTGGGAGCTTTGACGTATTCGGCTATGGAGCCCGTGGTATCGGCCTCGGGGGCGCATTAACGGCCACAGTGAGCGACCACACTGCCGTCTACTACAACCCCGCTGGGCTCGCGCGGCGCGATGTCGTCCAGCTGGGCACGGACATGTACACCGCCGTGCCATCCCTGTCGCTCGACCTGCAATCGGCGCCACAGGATGTGGCCTACACGCCTGCAAAACCACCTGTGCACAGCGGCGCTGGGATCGGCGCAGTGTTCCCCCTCGTGGAAGGCCTCAATCTCGGGGTCGCGCTGCACATCCCGCTCGGCCGCCTTCTCACCGTCGAGCTGCTCGATCCACAAGTTCCGCAGTGGTACCGCTACGACGCACTGCCGGGGAAGATCCAGATCGCCGCGGGCCTGGGCTACCGCCTGCTGGATTGGGTCTACGTCGGTGTTGGCTTTCAATCCCTGGCCTCCATGGAGGGTGACGCCGCCATCGCGCTCGACGTGAGCAACGAGCAGATCCCTCGCCGGGAACTCTCCCTGGAGCTGATCCACACCGCGTCCCCAACCGCAGGCGTCGTCGTCGAGCCACCGTTCGCGCCGGGCCTCTCCCTCGGGGTGAGCTACCGGGGCGATCTCTCGCTGGAGTTCGGGCTGCCCATCGCGTTCGACCTGGGCGAGGCCCTGGACTTCACGATCGCCGCCACCGGGATCACCCTGTACACCCCCCACGAGGTGAGCGGCGGGATCGCCTTCGATTTCCGACAGACTACCGGAGCACCGCTGGTATTGAGCACCGATGTGACCTGGTCCGCCTGGAGCCTGGCCCCACCGCCCTCCGTGGATTTCTACCTGGACTTCGAGGGCGATCTCATCGACGCCGCCGGCGCTGAGGACCTGCTCGACTTCCGGGTCGGACAGGAGCCGCAGGCCGCCTTCCGCGACACCGTGACCGTGCGCGCCGGCGGCGAGTGGGCCCCCTACCCATCCCTTGCCCTCCGGGCGGGGTACGCCTACCGCCCGTCGGCACTCGCGCCGGCCACGGGTTTTACGAACTACGTCGACACCGACGCCCACCTGCTGAGCGTCGGCGCCGCCACGCAATTCAACGACCCGCTGGAGGTGGAGGAAAGCCCAATCACTCTGGAATTCGGGGCACAGATCGCGCTATTGCAGGAGACCGAGATGCCCAAAGACGGCACGGGTCCTGTGGATGACTTCACCGCAGGGGGCCACGTGCTCACCCTCGCGCTGACGGCGCGCCACGACTTCTGAGGATTTCATGAGCTCAGCCTTCGAGAAGGCCTACCCCGGTTCCACCAAGGCGTACCTGGCGGGGCCCCACGGTATCCGTGTGCCCGTCCGGCGTGTCCACGTCTCCGGCGGCGAACCCCACCTGGACCTCTACGACACCAGCGGACCGCAGGAGCTGGACGTGCGGCTCGGACTGCCCCCGTTGCGCGCCGACTGGATCCGCGCGCGCGGGGATGTGGAAGAGGTCCCGCGAACCACGGAACCCGATCGGAACCGCGTCCCTGAGGGGCTGCTCCGCCCGGTGCTTCGCGGCACGGGCAACGTCACCCAGCTCCACTACGCGCGCAGGGGAGAGGTCACACCCGAGATGGAGTTCATCGCCCTGCGCGAGGGTCTCGACGCGGAGCTTGTGCGCTCCGAAGTCGCGGCCGGTCGGGCGATCATCCCGAGCAACATCAACCACCCCGAGATCGAGCCCATGATCATCGGGCGGCGCTTCCACGTGAAGATCAACGCCAACATCGGCAACAGCGCCGTGACCTCCTCGATCGACGAGGAGGTGGAGAAGCTGCGTTGGTCCACGCTCTGGGGCGCCGACACGGTGATGGACCTGTCCACCGGACCCGACATCCACGCCACGCGTGAATGGATCGTCCGCAACTCGTCCGTACCCATCGGCACCGTCCCCATCTACCAGGCGCTGGAGAAGGTCGGCGGCGTGCCCGAGGAACTGACCTGGGACCTGTTCCGCGACACCCTGATCGAGCAGGCAGAGCAGGGCGTGGACTACTTCACGATCCACGCGGGCGTGCTGCTTCGCTACGTGCCGATGACCGCCAAACGCGTGACGGGCATCGTGTCCCGCGGCGGATCGATCCTGGCCAAGTGGTGCCTGGCCCACCACAAAGAGAACTTCCTCTACACGAACTTCCGCGAGATCTGCGAGATCATGGCCGCGTACGACGTGGCGTTCAGCCTCGGTGACGGGTTGCGCCCGGGGTGCATCGCCGACGCCAACGACGAGGCCCAGTTTGCCGAACTCAAGACCCAGGGCGAGCTCAACCGCGTAGCGTGGGAGCACGACGTGCAGGTCATGAACGAAGGCCCAGGGCACGTCCCCATGCACCTCATCCAAGAGAATATGCGCAAGCAGCTGGAGTGGTGCGACGAGGCACCGTTCTACACATTGGGCCCCCTGACCACCGACATTGCGCCCGGCTACGATCACATCACGAGCGCCATCGGCGCCGCAATGATCGGCTGGTTCGGCACCGCCATGCTCTGCTACGTCACGCCCAAAGAACATCTCGGACTGCCCAACCGCGACGACGTGAAAGCCGGCGTCATGGCCTACAGGATCGCGGCGCACGCGGCCGACCTGGCCAAGGGCCATCCGCGCGCCCAGATCTGGGACGACGCGCTGAGCAAGGCGCGGTTCGAGTTCCGTTGGGATGACCAGTTCAACCTGGCGCTGGACCCGACCACGGCGCGTGCGTTTCACGATCAGACGCTGCCCGCCCCCGGCGCAAAGGTGGCCCACTTCTGTTCCATGTGCGGACCCAAATTCTGCAGCATGAAGATCACCCAGGACGTCCGGGACTACGCAAAAGCGCGCGGACTGGATGGGGACGCGGGCGCACTTGAGGTCGGTCTGGCCGACAAGGCTGAGGAGTTTCGCGTCGGAGGCGGCGACATCTACGTCCCAAAGATCGACGAGATGAACTGACGAGCGCCCCTGCCCGCCGCGCCCGAGACGCCCCTGGCGCGCTTTGCACACGCCCACTGCCGAGCAGTCAGGGCTTGGATGCCTCCGGCGGTGGTGCGGGCGCGTCTGAGTCCGGTCCGCCCTCCGAATCGCTGCCCTCCGTGCCGGCCTCCGCATCGGCGGTGTCGCGGCCCAGCTTCTCCGCTGCCACACCGAGGGCGTGATCGAAGGCACTCGCCAGACGCGCGCCCAGCTCAGCAGGGCTGTGCGCTGCAGCCTCCTCAAACTCCGCCGCGTCCGGATCCTTGTTTGGATCCGGTGCCGCTGCCTTGGCCACCTTGTCGATCGCGCCAAAGAACTTCGCGGCCAGCTCGGCGCCGCGTTTGGCGGCTGGACCCTCGGGGGTCTGCGTCGCCTCCGCCGACGCCTGCGCGGTCTCCCGCGCCTCTTCTGTGGCCCGCGCGAGCGCGGAGAGGAACACCTTGCCCGCCTCCTGCAGGTGCGGCCTGGACTTCTCCAGCGCCTCCAGCATGGCGTTCATGCCACCGACTGTCTCAAGAATCTCGTCTACGACGTTATCGACCGGTCCCGCTTTCCCCTCTTTGTCAGAAGGTTCAGAAGGTGCTTCAGGTGCCTTGGACTCTTCGCTCATGTTCCCTATACTCGCCGCGCTTCTGCGTCATTTCCAGAGGAGACGGTTTCATGGTGCCAAAGTCCAACGAAGAAGAAGAGTACTTCGCCCGCAAAAAGGTCGAAGACCGCCTCACCGCTGAAAAAGATGCGGAGCTCAACGCGCTTCGCGCCAGAGAAGCCAAGGCCGTCGCCGAACGAATTGGGATCGACGACCACGACCTCGCGGGGCGTCTCGTGGACCTGGGATTCGGGGCTGACATGGTGGGAATCTTCTCCCTCCTGCCGCTCGTGTACGTCGCCTGGGCCGACGGCGATGTCTCCAACGCCGAGCGCA
>CALBXO010000943.1 GCA_937890335.1 uncultured Pseudomonadota bacterium
GGCTGGAGCTCATGTTGAGCGGAGACGAAGCGTGGGACACCGCGCTGCCCTGATCCCGACGGCCGAGACGCCACGAGCCCGTCAGCTAGAGCGCGCCCCGCGATCCAGGTTGTGATCGTCAGGGTTCATTCCAGTTCGGACGAAGCTCTCCGGTTATCGGGTCCGATGTCGGACAGGCGCTACACCCGAAGACGCGGTACGGCCCGTCCATGCCGGTCAGGGCATCCCCGCCGCGAATCAGTCCATTGCGGACGGAACCCGACCTTCTGAACTCGTCCGCACCTGCCTTCGCGGCGCTGAGCACCGACAACACGGTGCCGACAATACCCGCTCGCCTGCTCACCAATCCGGCACCATACCACCCGACGTCCCACGCGGTTCCCAACCCATCCCGAATCCGCTGTAGTTCCTCCGCCGTTGGCTCGCGCTCTTCCCACGCAACGGATCCCAACGTTCCTACCCCATGCACCCCAAAGGAAACGTGACCGGAAGCGGGACCCACTTCCGACAAACGGGAAGGCCCCGCCGTGGGAGCAACCTGGGGCGCAGTCGCTGTGCCTGCAGGTGCCCTGTGACCCGACGCCCCCCCGCGCCTTGCGGGCGCGGCGGCGATCGGCCGCGGCGCAAAGAAGTGCGTGCTGTGGTTGGTGGTCAGTGTCCTTCCTCCTTTGGACCCACGCCGCACCGTCACTGTCTGGGCGGACACACGCGACCTGGGTCTGCCTTCGTCCGCGTCCGTGTCGTCCTTGTCGCGACCGTCGATGTCGGTGTGATTCACCGGGTCGCCCGCACAGTACGCGTAGCGGTTCAGGCCCACCGTGTCCGTCCCGTCGATGATCTCGTCGGGAGAGATGAAGCGGCCCAGGGCCGGGTCGTAGTAGCGGGCGTGGAGATACACGAGGCCGGACGCGTCGTGGCGTTGGCCGGTGAAGCCGCGGGGCTCGTACTGAAGGGACCCCTGCGTGGACACGATCTCGCCGTATGGCCGATACCCCTTACGGTGCACCTCGTTCCCCAACGCGTCGGTCTGGGCCTGCACCGAGCCGAGGTGGTTTGTGTGCACCCAGGTCTTCTTGTCCCCTTCGAGGCGAGCGACGGGCGAGCCCGCGATGGTGACGTACTTGATGGATGCGCCGCCGGCGGCTTCGTAGTCGTCGCCCACGTAGTGCCGCGTGACGTCGCCTTCGACCATACGGATTCGGACATCGTTGGCGTCATAGCCGAACGCCAACCGTACGGGCCCGTCGGGCCCCCCCGGTACCTCCTCCGGGACGTCGTCCGGAACGTCGTCCGGGATGCCGTCGGGGTCGCCGTCCGGGGCGCCGTCCGGAACGCCGTCAGAGAAGCCACCATCCGTGCCTGTCTCCGAAGCGGAGTCCCCCTTGCAGGAGATGGCCAGCGCGAATGTCACCGGCACGACGAGCGCCCAACCCAGGCGCCGCGTCCGCGACGGCAGTGGCGTGTCTGGCGCGCTCCGCCTCCACCGTACCGACCAGGCGACAGCCGCGAGCAGCAACCCCAGAGCGAGCCAGGGGGGGGCGCCGCCACCAGGCTCAGGAACGGTGAGCATCCCGCCGGGCTTCTCGTCGGGGGGGCCGGCGCTCTCATCCTCCGGCGAGACCGAAACCAGTCGGTTGTCACCGTCCCAGGTCAGGGTCCGGCCCGCACGCGAGGTCATGAGACCTGCCGCGTCGTAGCTGTACGTGTTCGACCCCGCGGCTACTGCGGCGTGAGGCCGCGGCCCGTATTCGTAGCGGCCGACACGGGCGCTCCAGGTGACGTTGCCGATCGCGTCGTATTCGAACGTCTCGTCGAGGTCGGGGTTCGTCGCACTGGTCGCCGCCACCAGTCGGTTGAGCTCGTCGTACGCGTAGGTCCAACCCTCGTCGTCGAACGGGCTCGTCACTTCGAGGATCGAACCGTCGACGTCCCGCGTGTGCTCGAGATCCTGGATCGTCTCCCCGGCCGAGATGGTCGAGATCCCCATCAGCCAGCCGCGCTCGGGCAAGTACGTCTTTGTTGTGAGCGCTCCGTTCGTGGCTTCGAGCCTGGCGAGCTGGCCCTCCGCCGTGTATTGCGCGGACTCGACGAAGCCGGGGATCGATGTGAGGCGCCCCGCTGCGTCGTACTCCAGTGGAGCGTCGGCCGTGCCGACCGTGTCCCCGTCGGGGTAGGCCGTCCAGAGCTTGCGACCGAGGGCGTCGAAACCGTACTCGAACGCGTAGCGCTCGCCGTCGGTGGTGCGCACCGCCTTGACGAGGTTGCCGGCCACGTCGTGGTCGAAGGTCTCGCCACCGGCCGGGTCGGTGATGCTGGTGAGTTTTCCGACGTTGTCATAGCCGTCGCGCACCTCGTCGTAGGTCCATGTCACCGTGACAGCCGCCTGTGTGCCAGCGAGACTCGTCTTGCTGATCTTGCGACCCAGCGCGTCGTAGACGAACTCGGTGCGCTGGCCTTTGGCGTCGGTCTTGGCCGTCATCCGGCCCGCGTCGTCGTACTCGTAGCTCCAGGGTCCCCAGTCGGGATCGATCATCGCCAACCGGCGGCCGAGCGAGTCGGTCGAGGACGTGATGACGTTGCCCAGAGGGTCCCTGGACTCGGCCAGGTTGCCTCGGCGATCGTAGAGGTACGTCGTCGTGTACACCTCGCCCGCCACCGTCTCCTCGTGGGCGATGGGCCTGTCGTCGGCGTCGAAGCGGTCGGTCTTGGCGCGCCCGAGCTCATCGGTCCCGGTGACCGACCAGGCGCCGTAGCTCGAGGTCGTGTACGCGCCGTCCGGGAAGGTCACGCGGACGGGCCGACCCAGCACATCGTAGTCGGTCCGCGTCACATACGTGGCGGGCTGAGGCTCGCCCGCCTTCCAGTAGTAGGGCCGAGTCGTCGACGACTCTTGGCCGCGGGCGTCGTAGGCCTTGTCGACGTAGATGTCGCCCGTTTCAGCGTCAGGCCCACTCTCTGCCTGGCGCCACGTACGACCGAGCCCATCGAAGTACCTGCGCTGCCACTGCGGTCCGCGGTCCTGGACGCCCAGCACTTCAACGAGCTCGTGCTGGGTGTTCGCATCGCCCAGATCCATCCACGCGTGCCGCTCGATGCGCCCACTGGGCCCCTGCTTGTGCGTCACGCGACAGAGCGCGTCGTAGATCAGGGTCGTCGACTCGCCGTTCAAGCCGGTGGCCCGGGTTGGCGCCCCGCACACCGGGTCCCAGGTGGTGTGGGTCGCCTGTCCCAGCGCGTTGGTCGTCGAAATCCGATAGAGGTGATGGGTCTCGTCGAACTCGAACTCTGTCCGTGCCCCAACCTCGTCTACCTGCGCCGTGACGTTGCCCCGCGGATCGTACTCCCTGTGGGTCCCGACGAAGTCGCCCGTGCTCGACGACCAGCGTGCCTGGCTGGTTTCCAGTCCCGCCGCGGGAGCCTCTTGCCACTCGCGGGCGCCGTCGTAGCTCCACCGTTGTTCCAGGAGTCGCTCGCCCGCGTCGTCGACGCCCGCGAACGTCACCTGCCGGGCGGGTTTGTCCACGATGTAGGCCGCGGTGTTGGGCACGTACGTCGTCATGGTCGTGTCTTCGTCGCCCGCCAGGTCGGAGTCCCCGTGGTCGGTCTCCCGGGTTACCTCGCCGTATGCGTTGAAGCTTCGGGTGAGGTACTTGCGCCTGCACTCCGCTCCTGGACACTCAGTGTCGCCGGAGCCCAGCGTCACGTCCCACTCGCCCGTGGTCAGCGCCACCCGCGGCACCATGTCGCCGTTGGTCGTGTACTCCAGGATCTGCGTTCGCATGAGCACGCCGTCGCCGGAATACTCGTCAATACGCTCGGGTTTGGAGGCCGCGGCCAGGTCCTGCCGGTACGCGATCTCTGCGTACGGGCAGCTCGCCTCGCCCTCGATGCAGGGTTTCGTCTGGTACTCGTGGCGGAAACCCAGAAAACGCTTCTCCGCGCGGTCGTGGAGTCCGCCGCTGTACTCGTAGCGCGCCGTTGCAGTGCCGCCGCGGCCGTCCGTGGAGGTCACCTCCTTCACGGTCTGTATGAGCGGGGGGTTGTTGACGTTGTCCCAGGCCGATGAGGGCAGGTAGCTCACCGTCGTTGTGCCACCCATGCTGCCCGTGATCGACGCCAGAAGGTCCGGATAGGGACCCGCCATTGGCCAGATACGCCGTTTCAGCGGAAGAAGAGCAGTGATCTGCGCCACACTGATCATCTCCGACAAGCCGTCACCGTTCACGTCCGCCGCCATGATCTCGGTGTGGCGGCCAAACTCCGACTGCGTATCGGTCGGCCCCGCGACGAAGCCCTCGCCGTTTGACAGCCAGAGCTGCCGTTGCTCGTAACCGAGACCGGTGCTCTCGATCGAGACGACGTCGCAACGACCGTCACCGTTCAGGTCCATCGCCAGAAACCAGTCGCCCGCATTGGAGAACGAAAGCTCCACCTCCTCCGTCAAGACGAAAGAGGTGCCCGTCGATAGCCACGTTCTGCGGATGCGGCTCCCGAAGGCTCCCGGATCGAACTCGACCATGTCCTCGTTTCCGTCGCCGTTTACGTCCATCGAGAGGAATGGCACCCACTTTGAGACGCTCTGGTCTTGATCTCGAGTCTCGACGACCTGACCGCTCGCAGGGCGGTCCACGGGGCCTGCCTCGAAGCCCGTCCCATTCGACAGCCAGATCTGACGCTCGTACGTCCTGCGCCACCCCAACGGCTCGATGGAGACCAGGTCCGATTTGCCGTCGCCGTTGACGTCCATTGGCAGGTACTGCCCGTTGTCGGTCCAGGCGAAGTCGTCGTCTGACGCCAGGTCGAACGCCATCCCCGTCGACAGCCACGTGCGCACGCCCCGCGGTCCGAACACCCGCTCCGATAGACGGAACTCGACCACGTCGGACATCCCGTCGCCGTTTATGTCCATCGACAGAAACCGCGCGTCGTCGCGCGTCGACATGCCGTCGGCCCGATCGGAGGCCTCGGTGAAGCGGGTGCCGTCCGAGAGCCAGATTCGGCAATGCTGGCCGTCCCATGAGCGGTACAGCTCGACCAGGTCCGACATCCCGTCACCGTTGACGTCCATCGGCAGAAATCGGGCGCTGGTCGACGCCGACATGCCGGTCTGGTCCGTGCCGGCGACGAACTGCGTCCCGTCGGACAGCCACACCTTCCGATGCTTTTGCCCCCACTCCGTGTAGAGCTCGAGCGTGTCGGTCCTACCGTCGCCGTTGATGTCCATGGCGAAGACCTGCTCTGCGCGGTTGCTGGGCATGCCGCTGTCCGCGGTCCCCGTCTCGAACCGGGAGCTGCTGCTCTCACCGTTGTACTCAATTGTGATCGCCGGGTTGCTGGTCCCGCCGGTCACCGCGTTCGACCCATCCAGCGTGGCGTCGGTACCGTACTCCTGGACGCTTCTCAACAGCGACCGTCCCGTCGGCCCACTCACGACGTACTTCAGGCGGTACGCGCGGACGCGTTCACCGTCGACAGCGATGTCGATCGTCTGAATGCGTCCCCGCGCAATACGCATGGACCCCCTCCCCATCGCCGACCATTCCGCGTCGTCGCGGGCCTCGTAATGGATCGTGACGGTGGTGCCGCTGTAGCTGATGGAGTCGAGGTGCTCCCAACAGCAGCCAAATCCATCGGCGCCCCAGCCGTAGGTGACGACATTGTCTCGGGTGTCGATGACTTCGGACAGGCCCCAGCGAAAGACGTCAGGACCCCCGTTCACGGTGGCGACAGGCGCGTATACCCGTCGAACTCCGTCTTTGGCGGTGATGGTCCAACGACTGGCGATGCCCGAGCCGCTCTTGGTGATGCGCCGGTAGCTCTCGATCTTGGTTGTGTGGGTGCCGCCCGTCGTGCAGCTAGGACTGACGCTATCCGGCGCGCAGGGGATCAGCTCCCCGCCATCGAGCAAGAAAATGTCCGAGTCGTCGTAACGTGGCACCCCCTTCCCCGGGCTCGCGCGCTCGACGACGCTCACCCCAGCCAGACCCCAGCCCACACCGAGCGCGCCGTTGCCCGACGACGAGTCGTAGCGCAGCCCGAACTCAGGCGTGATGGAACGAAACGCAGGCAATTTGAGCGGAATCGCGTCGCTGTAGCTCCCGTGTCCGGCAGCGACGTTCCAAGTCTTCTTGACCGTATCCTTCTCGTCCGTCTCCGCCCCTGCCGGCGTCGCGGCAAAGGCGAGCGCGGCGCCGACGGCGATGGCCAGCAACCCACGGACGGGGCTGCGCTCATGCGCCGCGCCAGCCGGCGGCGCCTTCCTCGTCGCGGTGCCCATGAATTCGCTGTTTGCCACGGGTCACTCTCCGTACGGTACAGTTACCCAGACCCCGCTTGCCTTGCCAAACCAAAACCGGAGAAACGCCGGGTCACTCCAGGCCCTCCACAGCACGAACAGGGTACAGAGTCTCGGGTGACGGCGCCACTGTTGGTGCGGTGCTGCATGTGTGGGCGGGCGTGCCTGCCACGGACCCACGCTGCACATGGCTGGCACCGGCCGACGCTAGAGTTTGGGGAGGCACTCCAGATTCGGGGCGCTACTGTGCTGCGCTCGCGACATGTCAATCTTACGGACACTCATGGCCCTCACGTTGGTGACTCAGCCACCAGACGGTCTCCGCGCGGTCGCGAAGCGGCCTGCAGCGTGCTAGAATTGGACCAGCGATCCTCCAACAACACCGGAGTCTGGCAATGACGAAGTGGACCGTCCTACTGGGAATGCTGGTCGCGCTGACCGCATGCGGGGACGCCGACCTCCTCGATTGCAGCGGGACGGGCCAGTCGATTTGCGGCTCCATCTGTGTAGACACGACCAGCAACGCGATGCACTGCGGCCAATGCAACATCGCGTGTGCCCAGGGCGCGATCTGCACGGACAGCGCATGCCTCGGCGACGACGACCCGTGCACCGGCGGCGATCAGAGTTGCGGCGGAAACTGCGTGGACACTGCCACCGACGCGGACCACTGCGGCGGCTGCAACAACGAGTGCGACGGAGGCGCCGTCTGCACGTCCGGTCGTTGCGCGTGCAGCGTGGGCACTTATTGCAGCGGGGTGTGCGTTCACACCGAGACTGACATCAAGCACTGCGGTGCATGCGGCAACTCCTGCCGCGGCACACAGGTCTGCATCGATGGTGACTGCTCCGCCATGGTGCCCGAGCAGTGCGACGGCAAGGACAACGACCTCGACGGCGTCACTGACGAAGCCGAAGACGGCACCCCACTCGCCCAGGACTGCAGCAACCTGTGCGGGCCCGGTGCCGAGACGTGCCACGATGGCGTTTGGACCGCATGCGGCGCTCCCGAGCCAGCTGACGAGGTCTGCGATGGGCTCGACAACAACTGCGACGGCCTCGTGGATGAGGGTGTAACCACGACGTACTACGAGGACTTCGACGAGGACGGATTTGGCGACCCGAATCTGGTCTTCGCAGTGCAGGCCTGCCAGCTGCCCGACGGGCCCAGCGTGAACGGGGGCATCTACAGCGAGAACGCCGATGACTGCGACGATACGTCGGCGGACGTCAACCCCGATGTGGACGAGTCCTGCGAGGACGAGTACGACAACGACTGCGACGGCGTCGTGAACGAGGCCTGCCCCTGCGCGCCTGTGGACCAGACCCAGAGTTGCGGTAGCGACGAGGGCGTCTGCATAGCTGGGACGCAAGCGTGCCTGTTGATCGGGTGGTCGGAGTGCTCGGGCGATGACTACATCACGCCCGGCTCTGAGATTTGTTCGGGCGCGGACGAGGACTGCGACGGAGCGGTGGACGAGGGCCTGGCCGATGACATGCACGAGGGCGACGGCCGCAACGACACCTGCGAGACCGGGCGCCAACTCCGCGACGCTGAGCAGGACGGCCGCGTGGTGGCCGTGCAGGCCGCGGCGCTCTACCACGGGGAAGGGGATGCGCCCCAGGACTCCGATTGGTACATCATCACCGCGGATGAGAGCGCCAGCCTGTGCATACCGGGTGCCGACGTGTGTACGTTCACGTTTGGTGCGCGATTCACGGTGCCAGACGGCGGCCGCGACGACTATGTCGTCTGCGTCCACGAGGGCGACTGCGGCGCATGTTCCGTGATCGTCCTGATGTTGTTGTGGGCTTTGGTGGCTACCCAG
>CALBXO010000944.1 GCA_937890335.1 uncultured Pseudomonadota bacterium
GTCGTTGCGATCGCGTACCACCTGGACGCAGCCGGCGAGGCGGAGCAGGCAGGGGAGATGTACCTTGTAGGCGCGGAGCGCGCGATGGGGTCCCTGGGGGGCGACGAATGCCTGCGGATCGTGGAGCGTGCCCTGGCGCGGGTGGAACCGGGCACGTCGCACCACCGGCGCGCCTTGGAGCTCAAGGAGAGCGCGCTGACCCTGCTGGGTCGGCAGGACGAGCGTCGGGCGATCCTGGATGATCTGCTCGAATTGCTGGACGGTGCGACGGACGCGCGTCGTCTGCTGCAGGTCCGCGGACGCTCGATCCGGCTCAGCTATGAGCTGGGAGACCTGGACCGTGTGGAGGTCGAGGCCGGCTCGCTGGTGGAAGACGCGCGCGCCGCCGGCGATGAGCACGTGGTTGGCAGCGCTCTGCGCCAACTGCATATGGTGTACCGCGACCGCGGCGACCACGACCGCGCGCTGGAGCTGTTGGACCAGGCCGTCGCCCTCTTCTCCGCCCAGGACGACACCGAGGGTATCTGGGCAACGCTGGTGTCACGCGGCATCTGTCTGCGCCAGTCAGGGCGTCTGAGGCTCGCGTTGGATGCCTACCTCAACGCCCTCGAGATCGTGACCGATGCCGGCCTGTCCCGGCAGGAGATCAACACGCGCATCAACCTGGGCCTGCTCTACGTAAACCTTGGCGAGTACGACAAGGCGCGGACCAATTACAGCCAGGCGCTCATCGCGATCCGCAACCATGGATTTGTTCGCGATGAGGCCGCCGCGCTCGTGAACCAAGGGCATTTGTTCCTCGTGTCGGGCGACCACTCGATGGCGCAACACACGCTGACGCGCGCCGTGCGTCTGGCACGTTCCACCAGGGACAACCTGGCCCTCTGCGACGCGCTGCTGACGCTGGGCGTCCTGCACCTTGCACGGGGCCATCTGCGCGAGGCCGACGCGCTGATCCGCAAGGGGCTGCGCGTAGCCCGCGATCTGGGACACGTCTACCTCTCCATCCAGGGCTCCCTGTGCCTGGCGGCCGTCTGCCTGGCTCTGGGCACACATGACGCTGTGCGTGAGGCGCTCGAGCACGCGCAGTTGGCGACGTCGCTCGGGACGGAGCGAGGGCTCGGCTGGGGTGAACTCAAGGGGATGAGCCTGTCCGCGCAGGCGCATCTGGAGCTTGGCGACCCGGAGACCGCGCTGGGGTTGAGCCAAGGTGCGGTCGACCGTCTGTCCGAGCAGGAGATCGAGGACGCAGAGAGCGTCTGGGCTCGCCACGCGTCGATCGCAGCGGCCGCGGGCGACGCCGACGGTGCCGAGCACGCCCGCAGCCGGGCCTCCGACATTGTCGAGCGCATCAAAGCGAACATTGGCGACGGCAAGGCACGCAAGCGCTACCTGCAATCGCCGCGCATCCGCGCAATTCTGGAGGCCTGAGCATGGTCGAGACTCCTCTCATCCTCGTGACCAACGACGACGGGCTGATCGCCCCGGGTCTGCAGGCCGTCTGCGCCGCGCTGGGCGAACTCGGGCGCGTTGTGGCCGTCGCCCCGCACCGACAGCGCTCGGCGGTCAGCCACAGCATCACGCTGCACAAGCCCCTGCGTCTGGACGAGGTCGAGCCCGACCGGTTCCTGTGCTCCGGGACGCCGGCTGACTCGGTGTATCTGGCGTTCCACCACGTCCTGGACCGGCTGCCCGACCTTGTGGTCTCGGGCATCAACCAAGGGCCCAACCTCGGCGATGACGTCATCTATTCGGGCACGACGGCGGGCGCGCGCGAGGCCATGCTGATGGGCGTGCAGGCGATCGCCTGCAGCCTGGAGCGAGGGCGTCGCTTCAACGCTGGCGCCGACGTGATCCGCAGGATCGCGACACGAGTCCTGCAGCGCGGTTTGCCCAACGGCGTGTTCCTGAACGTGAACCTCCCAAAGGCGGTGGAATCCGCCTCGCCATGGCGCTTGACGACGCTCGGGGAGCGGCACTACGGTCGCGAGGTTCAAGCCCTGAGGGATCCCCGCGGGCGCGCGTACTACTGGATTGGTGGTGCCGATCTGGGCACGGGGAACGTGCCCGGAAGCGACGGCAACGCCCTCGACGACGGCTGCGTCAGCATCACGCCTGTCCACGCCCACAATACCTGCATGAAGTCCCTGGAGGCCCTGACCAACTGGCCGTGGGGAGACGAGGAAGAATGACCGACATCAAGACACTGCTCGAGGCCAACATCCGCGATGTGCCCGACTTTCCGAAGCCGGGGATTTTGTTCAAGGACATCACGCCGGTGCTGCAGAATCCGGAGTGCCTCAAGGCCATCATCGATCATTTCGCCGGGGTCTATTCGGACGCTGGAATCGAACGAATCGTCGGTGTCGAATCCCGTGGGTTCATCTTCGGCACGGCCCTCGCCTACGCGATGGGCCTCGGGATGACGCTGGTGCGCAAGCCCGGCAAGTTGCCGTGGAAGACCGCGTCCGTGACCTACGATCTGGAGTACGGGACCGACGAACTCCAAATCCACACCGACGCGGTGGAGAAGGGCCAACGCGTCCTCGTCGTGGACGATCTGCTCGCTACCGGTGGCACCGCGGAGGCCACGGTGAAGCTGGTGGAGGGACTCGGCGCTGAGGTGGTGGGGTGCGCCTTTGTCATCGAGCTCGGCTTCCTGGAGGGGGCCGCTCGACTGGCGCCCAGGCCTGTGGTCTCGATCCTCACGTATTGACCGGCGCACCCGCCGTTTATATAGTCGCGCGGCTTTTCGCCCGGTCGCGGTCCATGGTGCGCTACTGCACCCCTCGACACCGGGCACGTCGTGATCGAATGCTGGGATTGACCCCAGCCATGCTGTCGGAGCAGCCCCAAAGATGCTCACCCAGATGCGAAATGCCACCAAGTCTTGGTGGGTCTACGGTTCCATTGGTCTCCTGATCGTCGTTTTCACCTTCTTTTTTCAAGGTGCAGAAGGACTTCAGCCAACCGAGCGAAGAAAAATCGCGAAGGTCGGTGGTTCCGATGTCTACAACACCGATCTGACGGTCCTGATGAACCGCGTGTCGCGGCGCCAACAGCGCGACGACGACGAGCGGTACAAGCTGGAGAAGCAGGTCGTCGAGAAGTACGCCCTGCTCTACCATGTCGCAGGGATGGCGGAGGCCGTTGGCTTCCGCGTCAGCGACGACGAGCTCATCGAGTTCATCCTCGACAAGGAGCGCAACCTCGACTTCCAGTCGTACTCGGACGACGACGATCGGTACGACCCGGAGCTGGCCGACCGCTTTGTGAAGTTCGGGCTGAACGTCTCCGCCGACGACTACTACATCTTCAAGCGCAGAGAGCTGCTCGCCCTCAAATACCTCGCTGCCCTCGAGGAGACCGTGACGGTGCTCCCCGCGGAGGTCGAA
>CALBXO010000945.1 GCA_937890335.1 uncultured Pseudomonadota bacterium
CCGAGTTCTCCTCCGATTTTGTCGCGCGGCGACGGCGTACGGCGGTGCCTGAGCTGCTCGAGCGCAGGCGCAGCGCCTGCGGGCTCAAGCTCGATCTGTCGGCCGTGACGGCACGCTACGGCCGCACGGAAAAACCCGGTCGGTGACCTTCGGTTTGCAAGCCCCAACAACCCGTGCTAGAAGCCGTTCCGCTGTGTCACTGGGCGCGTTCGGCCCAACAGCACCAACCCAATGAATACCACCGGCGTGGCATCCGAGGGGCGAACGACCGCGGATGATGTCGGAGAGAAGAACAATGGCCAAGCTCAGCCCCCTGCAGGTCGTCAAGCGCGACCACGGCACCAAAGACGCCCTCGTGGACAAACTCGTTGATCGCGCCGAGCGGTACGACGACGAGAGCGGCGATGAGTTCCGCACGCGCCTGCGGCGCGTCAGCAACAAGAAGCTCCTGCGCTTGAACGCCGCGACGGATCGACTCGCCGCCGAGTTCAGCGGAAAGGATGCCCTCATTGACGCCATCGCCGCACTGAAGTTCCCCGGCAAGGGCAACCCCGACTACCGCAGCTCTCTGGTGGCACATCGGGTCACCCGGCTGCTGGACCTGCACGACAGCCTCAAGAAGAAGGCCTGACGCTCTGCCACCGAGTGGCCGATCGTGACGACCTGTCACGATCCATGTGGCTACTCGATCCATCAGGTGCACCCTGCACAGCTCGGACTGTGCGTAGGTTGACGGGGGAGATCCCGTCGCTGTGGGGTGCCTCGCCCTCCAATCACAACCTGGTCCTCTGGCACATCCCTTGCTCATAGAGTGGGGACTTAGCGCGTTGGCACTGTCGGCTGGCGTGCGTAGTTCCCACTTGGAGTTCATAGGAACTCCAACAGCGAAACGTGGTACTATGGGCGCGGTTGCGATGCTAGGACACAGCTCGGCGGATTACGGGATGGTTGAACCCAAAGTAGGTCAGCTGGCTGTCTACCCTCTCAGAGGGGTGGCGCAGTTTCAGGGCATGGAGGAAAAGCAGGTCATGGGCAGAAGCCTGACCTTCTGGATCCTCCAGGTGCTGGACTCGAACGAGAAAATCATGATCCCCGTGGGCAAGCTCGACTCGAGCGGCCTGCGAGAGGTCATCGATGACAAGGAAGTAGCCGAGGTGTACGCGATTCTCCGTGCCCGCGACGTCAACGTAAGTGACGAAACCTGGGTGCGCCGCTACCGCTCCTACGACGAGAAGCTCAAGACCGGGAGCATTCACGAGGTTGCGGAGGTGCTCCGCGACCTGGTGCTTCGCAAGGACCAGAAAGAGCTCAGTTTTGGTGAGCGGCGGATGCTCGACAAGGCGCGGCGCCTCCTCGTGCAGGAGCTGTCGATCGCCAAGGAGACCATCAAGGATGAGATCGAAGACGATCTCAACCAGATCTTCGCCTGCTAGCCCTCCTCGAGAAGCCCGGACAGCGCCTTTGTGCGCTCCGGCGCTCCCTCACCGACCCAGCTCACTGTGACCGACCGTCCCGCCTCCACGTGTTGGAGCTGGATGCGCCAGCCCGTCTCGGGCCACGCCGCGGTCACCTGGTCGATCCACTCCACAATCAGCAAGTCGGCGTCTGCGACGGCGTCCCAGTAGCCCGTGGACTCCAGGTCGTCTTCGTCGTGGAGGCGATAGAGGTCCGCGTGCACCACCACAGGCATGTGGTCCGGACCGTCGTATTCGTTGAGCAGCGTGTAGGTCGGACTTGTGACGCGGGCCGTGCCACCGGTGAGCGCGCGCAGGATGCCGCGGGTCACGCAGGTCTTCCCGGCTCCAAGCTCTCCCTCGAGCCCAACGAAATCGCCGCGCGTCAGCACGGTGGCCAGTAGCTCACCGAGCCGCTCGGTGGCTGCCTGGTCCGGTAGGAATTGAACGATCGTCTGCGTCACGGGCCGCTGAAAGTGTCGTCCAGAAAGCGCAGCCGGCACAGACCGGCCGGGAGGTTCTCGAGTCGGACTTCGCCGGCGTCATCGCTGCGCTTGGCGACGACGAGGCCGTCCGGAAGTATCACGAGGATGCGCTGCGCAGGAAGGCGTTCGGGTCCGTCCGTGAACAGAAATCGGACCCAACCTTCGCCCTTGGCGCCAAACGGGACGACACCCAACACGCGTCCCATCGCCTGTTTGCTGCCGTGGTCGCGCGTGTGCCTGTAGATCCGATGGGCTGCAGCGACGTCATCTGGGGCGCCGCGCGCATGCAGGACTCGGACGACGGATTCGGGAACAAGGGGATCCTGGGCGCGGCGCGCCCACGCCAGCAGACGGGCCCGCTGCGGTGCATCGCTGCCCGCCCGCTGTGTTGCGTGGAGGAGGTTGGACCGGGTCGCGCCCGTGCTGCGCGCGGTGGCAGCGGCGAGCCGCTCGGACTCAGCGGGCCGCGGCACGGCAGCGAGGGCGGCGGACGCGTTCACTGCGACGGCCGGGGCAGGATCGTCGAGCAGGGCGAACAGACGGGTCGTCGCCGGTTCTCCCGTCAGTTTGCGCAGCGCCCAGGCTGCCTCCGCCCGAAGGTCGGGCTGCGCGGCGGTCGTCGCCTTGAGTACGACCAAATCGCCCGCTCCACAGTCGCCGAGGACCTGGATGAGTTTGCGCTTTAGCGCGATGGGGGCGCCGTCGTAGAGCGGCGCCACTTTGGCGGCCAGCGCCGCTGAAGGACGGGTGCCCAGCACGTCCAGCGCCCGCAGGCGTGCGGTCGGATCCTCCTTGGCGATCTTCCATACAGCCGCTGCGACCGCCTCATCGCCATCTCGTCGGTGGTGATCGCCCAGGGCCATCAGGACGGCCTCCCGCGCCGCGCCGCGGCTGCTCGTCATCCGGACGACGAGTTTCTGGCTGAGACCCGGTGCTCGGTTCTGACCCAGACCGATACCCAATTCGTGCAGCAGGGACTCCGACCCGGTGTTGAGCTGCGCGAGCAACGCCTTGGCAGCGTTCGGCTCATCGATCTTCGAAAGCGCGCGGGCCGCCTCGACCTGCCGAGCCTCATTGTCGCTCTCCAGCTCGTGCGCCAGAAGCCGGACCGCTTTGGGGGACCGAGACGTACCCAGAGCGCGCAGCGCCGCGCCGCGTTCGTTGGCGGGCAGGTCGGGCCATGCCTCGAGCAGTGGTGTCGCAGGAACGCCGGCGTCCCAGGTCGCAAGGCCCGTCAGTATGCGCCGTCGGACCGCGGACGCTTCCGGGCCCGGGGTTTTGCTGAGGTCGCGAATGTGTTGGGCCAGGATCAGTCCCGCGGTGGAATCGCGGCCAGCCAGGAGCGGCCCGATGAGCGCATCTTGTGCGATGTCCGCCCGGCCCCACTGGTCGAGCAATTCGGTGTTCACGGCGCGGCGGGTTGCGTCGTCGGTTCCCTCTTCCAGGACGACCTGAAGCACCTCCAGGCAAGCGGCCCGAAAACCGCTGTCGCTGTCGCGGCGCATCGCCTCCAGCAACGGAGCCACCGCCGGGGCCCCGGTATCCTGGAGCGCGCGCGCGGCGGGCCTGCGATGAAGGCTGAAACGGAGCATCTGGAGCAGGGCCGGGACCGCCTTGGGGTCCCCGATTTGGCCCAGTGCCCGCAGGATCGGCTGCGCGAGCGGCGTGTGTTGGTTGCGCCACAATGCGCCGACGAGATGCGGTGTCGCGGCCGGGTCGCGCAGCTCCCCAAGTGCGACGACGGCGGCGGCACGGACTTCGGGGTGACCCTCGTCGAGCAGTGCGGCCAACGGCAGGGCGGCGCGCGGATCGCCCAGGAGTCCGAGCCCTGT
>CALBXO010000946.1 GCA_937890335.1 uncultured Pseudomonadota bacterium
TCGCCGTTGTTGTCGCCGTTGTTGTCGCCGTTGTTGTCGCCGTTGTTGTCGCCGTTGTTGACGCCGTTGTTGTCGCCGTTGTTGACGCCGTTGTTCTGGCCGTTGTTGGCGACGCCGTTGTTGCCGTCGTCGCTGCTGTTGTCAGAACATGCGCCCAGTGTCGCGCCTAGCGCCACGCACAGGCACACCACCCATCCACGAATCCCGGTCATATCTGCCCTCTGAGAAAGGAGTCACTTGGTCCAACCCAGCGTATACCACCGGGCGCGTACGGAGCAAAGCGGAGACGTCTGGGGCGTCACCGCCGGGATTCGTCAGCGCGTCGGGGCCCCTGTTTCGGCCGCATCTGGTGCGAAAGCGGCCTCGAGTCGCACGGCGTTCAGCTGGACCGACTCGCCGACTGCTGGCGGTTGGAACTCGTGGTAGCCGGATTCGTCCCACACAAACAGCCGCACCGGGGCTCGCCACGTTGCGTCGAGCGTGCCGTCGGTGTAGCGCAGGTTGATCGGCCCCGCCGTTCGCGCCGAGGGAGGTCCGTCACCCAGGTACGCCGCCGCGAGGGCGTCCGCGAAGAATCCGCCGCGGGGCGTGATGCGAACTCCGGCCTTCGCGCCGGTGACAGAGACCTCCTGTGAGCCGGCGTAGAGGGCGACAATGCGGCGCGGTGCGGGTTGGCCTCGGGACCGCAAGATGGCACCCGTCGCCCCCACCGACCACGCGTCCGGTGCCCGGACGATCACCACATCCTGCCCGACGGTATTCGCCGGGAGCTCGTCGGCCAGGCGCTCAAAAGAGCCCCCGAGCAGCTGCGCCGTCACGCTGCGCGGCACGAGCAATACCCCGGCCACCCCGATGTGGATGACAACCCACGACCACGCGAGAAAGCGTGCCCGTCCCCGTGTCCAGAAGCCGGGCGCCCACCACTCCGGATGGTCCACAAACGCCGCGATGAACTGGGCGATGACGGCGAATGCGCCGACACCGGCGAGCATCAGGAGCCGATCCTGGGGGAAGACATCGGTGACAGCGAACATGGTGAGCGCAGCGCCGAGCGCCCAGAAGCGGGCGGTCCGACTGCGTCTGAAGACCGGATAGATGGCAAACGCCATCAGCCCGATGAACACCGCCGCCGCCGCGATCAACGCTCCGCGTCCCTGCCCGGGCGGCACAAGAATCCACAGGTCAGAGGGAACCCAACCCCATTGGCCAAACGTCAACGCCGCGAACCTGTCGGGTGCCCCCGCCAGAAATGCCAGCGGGTCGCGCCAGGGGTCGTTGGCGATCTGGGTGCCCCACAACCCATACCCCAGCAGGGTCGTGCCCAATCTGAGGCCGAACACCGTGGTGAGCGTGGGCGCGGCCGCGAGCCAGGCCCTACCGCGGGGTGCGCTGTCGATCGTCAACGCGTAGGCGAGGACGTACGCGGCCACGCAGCCGCCGACTTCCGATGAGACGGTGGCCAACCCCGCCAGGACGGGAGCGAACGCGGCACCCGGAGCCCAGCCGTCCGCGCGCCAGCGATCGAACGCCCACAGCGCCAGGACGCCGAAGAGCGCGCCAAGCACGTGGTGCCGACCGGACAGCCAGCCCACGGGCATCCCATGGGCGTCGTCCAGGGCGAACATCAACGTCGCCAGGCCCGAGACCCACACAGCGGTCCCTCGGTGCAGACGCCGGTACAGGGCGCCCACCGCCAGCACCAACGCGGCGAACAGTGCGAGGTTCGCCGCGTGCATCAGGAGCGGCGTCTCAGGCCAGAGCGCCTGCTCGAGCGCGACGGTGAGGCTGGTCGTGGGCCGGAAGACGCTCAGGCCCGCCGAGAGCGGCGTCCACCAGGGAAGGACGCCGATGTCCACGAAGGGCGCCAGGCTGTCCGCGCCGTGGTCCCCGATGCGGAACAGGTCCCACGGCGCGCCGGGATTCCCACGCGCGAAGTGGTCTTCGAGGTTGAAACCGGCAAACAGGGACGGTGCCATGAGCAGCGTCCCCAGCAGGGCCGCAAACAATGGCAGGCGCGGGTGGCCCAACGCGGGGCGCGATCGCTCGAGGAGCTTCCTCACACGGGCGTTGTACCACAGGCGCCTGGGCGTGGTCGCGGGCGCGGTGCCGGGACGGCGCGGCGCCAGGCCAACCTACTCCATGCTTCCGAGCGCGCGGGATGCGGTGTACCGAACCATGGCGTCGGGGTCGTCGAGCTTGTTGCTCAGGCTCTTGCGCGCGGAGCGGTGACCGATGTTCTCCAGCGCCTCGCAGGCGTACCGGCGAACGGTCGGGTTCGTGCTCTCCAGCTGTCGCTCGAGCACCAGGGCTGCGCGCGCGTCGCCGATCTGACCCAGGGCCTTGATGGCCTTGACCGTGATGGCATCTCCGCGGGCGACCAGTCGGATGAGGGGCTTGATGGCCGCCTCGGCGCGCTGCTCCCCGAGCCCGGTCGCGGCGGCCCCGCGGACATCGACATCCGGGTCGGCCAGGGCGCCGATCAGAATCTCGACCGCGCGCGTGTCGTCGATGCGACCGAGCACCAGCAGCGCCTCAGCCTGCAGGTACGGCCGTCGGCTGGTCGCGAGCCGCTCCAGGCTCGGAATGGCGCGGGGGTCGCCAGCGGCGGCGAGGACTTCGAGGAACGGTGTGATGAGCGCAGACCGGGTGCCCTTGAGCTGCACCTCCATGAGGCGGTTGTTGATCGGGACCACGGCGGCGTTCGGGTACGTCGCCAGAGCGCGGCGGGCGTAGAATGCGCGCTGGCTCAGGCCGCCATCCATCTCTGCCAGCAGCATGGACGTGCCCACCGGTCCGCAGTCCGCCATGAGGTTCGCCACCCGCTGCAGGTTGGCCCGCTCCACCTTCGTGAAGTCCAGCGCGGCCACGAGCTCCTCCCCATGGTCCGCGGCATAGCGGTGGAGGGTCTCATCCACCTCGGCGAGCAGCTGGGGCGAGGAGGGCCGGGCGCCGGTCTCGATGGCCAGCAGCTCCGAGAGGCCGGGTCCACCGGCGACCATCAAGCTGTCCAGGGCGACGCGGCGCACATTGGGGTCGGCGTCGTCCAACAGGGACTTCATGGGCGCCAGGTACGACTCGGGTCCGTGCTGGACGACGCCGCGTGCCGCGCTGAGTCGGACCTCCGCGTCGGCGTCGGCCGTACCCTGGACCAGCAGCGGCAACCACCGTTTGGCGTCCTTCTGCGACAGAGCCTCCATGAGCACCCGACGGACGCGGACATCCGGATCGTTGATCAGCACGCGCGCGGCGTGGACCATCTCGGCTCGTGAGTTGCGCCGAATGGCCGAGGCCACAAAGAGGCGCGCCGCCGGGTCGTCGCTCCGGGACATATGGTAGAGCTTGGTCGGATTCATCGACGACGGCGCCGAGAACACCGCGCGCTTCGCGGGAGCGCTGCCGTCCGAAGCAGCGGCGCCCAACATCGGCCCGCGCACGGGCGCGCTGCCGAGTGTGACGATGGTGGATTCAGCGGCCGCGGTCGCGGGCAGTGACAGCGCGAGCGTGGCGACAAACAGCGTACGTGCAATCTTCATGTGTTCAGCTCCCCACGGACAGGGTTCCTCCGTCCGCCTCAATTTTGAGGTGGGTGTCCATCGGCGGTGCAGCGGCCGAACTTGAGCCGGAGAAACCGCCGGCGATGCCAATCTGCTGACACCGTCGGCGGGACCGACTAGGATGCGCCCCATGAAATGCACACGCGCCTTGTTCTGGGCCCTGGCGGTTGGCCTTGCCGCCTGTGGCGGCGACAAGAAGGCCATGACGAACCCTTCCGGCGACACCGGAGCCGATGTCGGCGGTGGTGATGTTGCGCCGGATCTGAGTGCGCCGGATGCGGGCAACAACGGCAACAACGGCAACAACGGCAACAACGGCAACAACGGCA
>CALBXO010000947.1 GCA_937890335.1 uncultured Pseudomonadota bacterium
CACCAGATTCGGGATAGGAGCCCAGGAGAATGCTGATGGAGTGGTTGCGCGCCAGCGCGCGAAACCGGCCGAGCAGCGGACCGTCCAACGGCTCCATGAGCGCGAGCTTGTCGGTCTCCTTGCCGAGGAATGGCGCGTTCTCGGGCAGCGCCACCAGGCGCGCCCCGCGGTCAGCTGCGGCCGCGACCAGGCGCGCACAGCTGGCGAGGTTCTCCTCGACATCCGGCGTGCTGCGCAATTGGGCAACGGCGACGCGCACTGGGTCCATCACGGGCAGCTCTCCAGATCGAACACGCGCACATTGTCGAAGAAGACCGGAACGTCCCAGTTGTTGAACGCGAATCGATCGTGGCCCGGGCCGCGCAGCGGAGAGGCATCGGCGTACTCCATGAGGAGCTCTTTGCCTTCGCGGTCCGCGTACCACCGCACATGGGAACCGGTCCTGACGACCGCCATGGAGTAGGTCTTTCCCTTCTCGACCTTGGCACCCGGCGCGGACTTTCGGTCTTTGCCGTGTTCATCCAGCCGCGCAATGACGTTCAGGGAGTTCTTCCAGCCACCGAAGATGAGGATGTAGCCCGATTCGTGGGCCTTGCCATCACCAAAGACCTCGACCTTCAGGTCCCCGTGCACGGAGCCGCCGCGAGCGTCGAACTCGACACGCACGCGCTCGGGCAGTGGCTGCGACAGCCACAACGCGCGGTTCTTATTGCCCGGCTTGCCCGCCAGCCAACCGTCTTCGATGCTCCACCGCGCGTCGGGCTCCATCGACCAGTGGACGGCATCGATCTCCGGGCCGCTGAACTCGTCGGAGTAGACCAGCACACCCCGGCAAAAGTCCGACTTTGGATCGTCGGGCGCAACCTTGCTGTCGTCAGAGCGGAAGTCGCACGACGCCAGCGGCGCAGCAAACACCAGGAAAGCCAGGCATAGATGCCTGGCCCCGGGCTCCAGAAACCGAGTCACAGGGATTTCAAAGGGACTGGGCGTGGATGGAGCCGGTCAGCTCCTCGATGCCGGTACCCCGGTCATCCACATTCTCGGACACGTCGACTCGATTGCCGATGTCCTGGGGCTCGTCGTTGCCCTCGTCCAGCGCGTCGCTGTTGCTGCGCTCGATCACCGCCTGGGTGATGGGGGCAATCGCGTCGGTCAGCCAGCTGCGAAGGTCGAATGTGATGACCAACCGCTGCTCTTCCAAGGAGTCAAAACGCACCTCGTCCAACTGGACCAGCGCGCTGCGCTGCGAGCGGTACGTCCAGGGTACCCACTGCACCGGACCGCCCACGCGTCCCTCTGCGGTCTCGCGCAGCGGAAGCGGAGTCGGCTCGCCGCTGGCCACAAAACCGGGAGCGTTCGGCGCGTCAAACCGGGCCACGAGGCCGTTGACCTGCATGGAGGTGCCGGTGAGGTGCGAGAGGTCGGGGTTGTTCACATCGACCGGCTCAAGCCGGATCGACACCTTGTACGAACCAGCGTGGGGCAGCGTGATGTGATGGCCTGAGACCTGAAGCTCGCCGTCGGCGACGTTGAACAGGAGGAACACGGGCTCGCGCGTGACGTAGACCACGTCCTGGGCGTGATCCAACGGCTCGAGCTCAATCTGCCCGACACCCAGGTACAGCTCCTGGACAAAGACATCATCCGCGATGTCGTCCACACCAGCGATCACAAACTCAGGGGTGATAACGAGCCCACCCTGCTCAGTCTGTGAATCGAGTTCTACCTGCTCCTTGCCCTCGTCCTCGCAGGCGACGGCCCCGAGGCCGAGCACTCCCACAAGAAGAACCGCCAGCAGGCTCTTGGTCTTGCCGTTCATGATCATGGTTCCTTCACGCATTGCGACGTCTTGGTTCTAAGCCCTGTTCACCACGGCGTCAACCTCACGAATACTTCTCTTTGAGGATCGTGAGTTCCTCGTTCCCGTTGATGATCTGCGACAGGCGCGGCCGTTTCATCTGAAGGATGTTGGCCGCGTGGGTGATGTTCCCATCGGTTTCGATCAACGCGCGCTTGATACACTCGACCTCCAGCCGCTTCTTGAGGGCCTGGATGCTCAAACCCTCTGCGATGACCTGCTCCACCAATGCGGCCTCGGGATTTGCCGCGGCCACAGTGGACGCGGGCCCTGCCTCGTCTGGCGGATCCGATCGGACGACGCCGTCCGGCTTTCGATCACCCACGGCGTCCTGTGCAGGACGCGTGCCGTCCTGCTCTTCGGCCTCGGACACCAACACCTCGACCTCGTCCGCGGTCCACCAACCTGGGACAAAACTCAACACGGGCGGCTCGGCGGCCATCTCGCCCGCGGCGAAGAACTGATCGAACTCTCGAATGTGCGCGTCGGTTATGACGGGCTCGTCGACGAAGAGCAGCATGGAACGGACAAAGTTCTCCAGCTCGCGGATGTTGCCCGGCCAATTGTACGACGCCAGCAGCTGCAGGGCGGCGTGCGAAAAATAACGCGACTGCTCCTTTCCGAAGGACTCCGTGAAGAACCGCACCAGCAGCGGGATATCGCCCGGCCGTTTGCGCAGCGGCGGCAGCTCCAGCACCACCCCCTTGAGGCGGTAGTACAGATCCAGCCGGAACTTGCCCTGTCGGACCATCTCCTCGAGGTTTCGGTTCGTGGCGGCGATCACGCGCACGTCGACGGCGATGCTCCCGCTGCCGCCCACCCGCTCGAAACTGCGCTCCTGCAGCACGCGCAGGAGGGACACCTGTGTGTTCGGCGAGATGTCGCCGATCTCGTCCAGAAAGATCGTGCCGGCGTGGGCGAGCTCAAAACGGCCCTTCTTGCGCGTGAGGGCCCCCGTGAACGCCCCCTTCTCGTGACCGAAGAGCTCCGACAACAGGAGCGTCTCGACGAACGCGGCGCAATTTACCTTGACCAGCGGTCCGTCGGCGCGGGCGGAGTGACGGTGGATGGCCTCGGTAAGGAGCTCCTTACCCGTACCACTCTCGCCCATGAGCAACATCGTCGAGTTCGAGGTCGCGACCTTGTCGATGATGCGGAAGAGATGATGGAGCCTCTCATCCTCGCCAATGATGTCCTCGTACCTCGCACGCCAGCGACGAAAGGTCGGGCCGGCGGGCTCTCCGATTCGGACAACACCGGGTTCAATGACTTCAGGTTCGGCGGCGACGGGTTCGGCTGCCTCCTCCACCGCAAACGGATGACCCCTCTCCAGCGCCCGCGCCAGCCGGGTCAACGACCGCACCTCGTCGGTCGATTCGAAGCGCTCGCGCAGCGCCTCCGGAACCCGCTCGGCCATGCTGGCGACAATCTGTTGCGCGCGACGGACGTGCAGCCGGGCCTCGCGCTCGCGATCCAGGCTGTAGCAAACGCGACCGAGCAGAAACAGGGTCAGCCACTGCTTGAGCGTCAGCCCGTCCTCCTCAAAACAGCGCCGTGCCTCCTGCGCGAGCGCCTCCGCCTCTTCCCACAGCCCTTCGTCGGCCCTGATCTCCGCGATCAGCAGCGCGCGATCACCGGCCAGCTCTCGCCCCGCGGCTGAGTCGTCCGACGGCTCGATCATCGCCAGCCAGTGGTCGCGTTCCTCGTTCTGGCCCAGCGCGTGGTGCGCCGATGCGGTGTGCAACCGAACGCGGGCGAGGTACGTGGGCCCGGCGTGCTTGAGCCCCTCACGCGCGCGCTCAAAGTCCTCAAGGGCGGCCAGGTACTCCCGCTCCTTGAGTGCGATTCTGCCGCGGACATTGCAGCTGCGCGCGTGGAAGTACCGCATCTCGCCGGCTTCCGTGATTCGGATGGAGGCATCCACCAGGGCGCGCGCCTTGGCGAAGTCGCCCACCACAACGTAGATGTCGGCGAGGTTCGTAGCCGTCACCGCAAACTGAAGGTCGTTGCCGGACTTCTTGAAGCCCGCCAACGCGCGCAGATAGTGGTCCACCGCCTCATCGTAGCGATAGGTCCGCTGGTAGATGACGCCCAGGTTCATCAGGGCCACCGCCCGCGCCGTCGCGCTGACCGTCTGGTACCCGAGGCCGAGACACTCGTGGAAGATCTGTTCTCCGTCGCCGAATTTTCGCTGCGTTACCGCGATGGTTCCCAAGTTGAACAGGGCCCGAAAGTGCTCATCGGGCCAGCCGCGGCGCTCGGCGTAGACGGCATTGGACCCAAAATGGCGCCGGGCCTCCTCGTAGTCTTCCTTGAACAGGCAGACCTTCCCGAGCGTATTGCGCAGCTCCACCACGCGCCTGCCAATGTGGGTGGGAAAGCCTGCGCTGCTGTCCGTGGCGCTGGCTGGCGCGGTCTCTCTCGCGCGGGCCAGGCCCTTCTGGCAGACCTCCACGCACCGCTCGTACTCGCCCCGACCGTACAGTGCCTCCGCGGTCAAGGTCAGGACCTGCAGCAGTTCGCCGCCATCCCCGTGCGATCCCGCCGCGTGCAGCGCCCGTGCGAGCGCGCGCTCCGCCAGATCGTACTTGCCCATCGCCAGCAGGATGCCGCCAATGCGGCGGTAACAGGCACCCAGAGCTGCCCCCTCGACGCGTTTCTTGAGGTGTCCACAGAAGAACAGGGCGCGCTTGTGGTCGCCGAGGGCCTTTGAGATGTCGATGAGGCGCTCGTACACGCCAATGAGTTCCTGCGTGTCGGCCACGAGCGGGATGGCAATCTCCAGCAACTGACGCGCGCGGTCATACGCGTAACTGGAGAAGAGCTGTTCGGCAGCGGCGAGCGCGAAGTGACACGCTCTCTCGCGATCGTCGGACTCGAGGAAGTGCTCAGCGATGAGCTCGAGATCTACGCGGCCGCCAAGTTGTTGCCGCTCCAGGAGCAGATCGGCCAACTGGCCGTGCAGCGCCGCACGGCGGCCTGGCCGAATGAGCGCATACACCGAGGGGCCGGCGTTGCGGTCCGCAAAGCTGACCTGCAGGGCCCCCTGTTTGATGGTGCGCACGAGCAAGCCGTCGTCGAGCAAGCCGGTGAGTACCTCGGAGACCTCCGGCACTCCACCGGTGCCCGCGACGAGCCTGGCGAGAGCGTCGACGGGCGCGGAACCGCCGTGCACAGCCAGCGCCTCGGCCAACGAGCGGGCGTCCTCGGGCAGGAGGTCGAGGCGGCGCGCCAGCAGCTCCGTGGCCGACGCCGGCAAGAGGTTCAGCAGCGCGTCCAGGTTGCCCGCGCTCCCCGCGGTCGCCGCCAGCACGCGGTCGACCACCTCCGGCTGTTGCAGGAAGTGGCGGACGATCGCCTCGTCCAGTGAGCGCAGATCCACAAACTCGGCGCCCGGGCGGTCCCTCAGGCCCCGCACGAGGCCTGGAAGCAGTCCGTGCCGGCCTTCGTTCTCCGTCCGCAGCGTCAGGCAGAGGAGCCCGCGGAAACCCTCGCGCGAGATGCCTTCCGGGATGAAGGCGTCCACAGGGTCGAGGGCGAAGTTCTCCGCGAGGTAGGTGATCGCGGCCACCGACGACGAATCGGCCAGGTGGAGGTCGCGGACAATCAACACAGCCGGGCGAGCGTTGCTCACTTCCACGAGGTAGCGCCCGAGCAGCTCATAGAAATAGATCTGGCCCGGCGCAGACGACCCCTCCGGCGCGCGCACCCCGAGCGACGGCATCCCCAAAGATCCGCTGAGCTCCGAGAACAACTCGTCGATACCGCGGGTGAGCATGCCGAGCTCATCCAGAAAACCATAATAGGCCGAGACGAGCTGGCGCAGCGGTGCGTACGTGCCGCCACCCGGCGCACACGTCGCCTCGAACACCTGCTCGCCCTTCTGGACAAGGCCGCGCCGCCATTCCTTGACGAGACCGGCGGTGCTTTGAGGTTGCGGGCCGTGTACGACGACAACGGTGCCGGTCCGCTGCGAGCTGCGGTAGCGGTCCCAGAGCGCCTGCAGACGCTCCAGCTGAGCGCCTCGCGCGTCCTGCGCGCTGCGGTCTGCCGGTGCCGTCGTGCGCCGGTCGCCCCCTATGTAGACAGGTGCGTCACCCACAATGCCGTAAGCAATAGCACGTTTGGGGGGGCCGCGCCCGCAGGAACGGAGGCGACCCTGTCAGAGTGGCGGGCGCGCCCGTCCGTGACCCGCAGTGCGTGGGTCAGATTCCGCGGGAGAAGGTCATCTTCTCAATCTTGAGCGGCTGGAGGGGCTTGTTGCCCGGGCCGGTCGGAACACCCGTAATCTTTCTTACGACGGCGATGTCCGCGTCACGGCACATGCCGAATACCGTGTGCTTGCCATCCAGGTGCGGGGTCGGAACCTCGGTGATGAAGATCTGCGAGCCGTTCGTGCCGGGCCCGGCGTTGGCCATTGACAGCATCGCGCCACGCGTGTGCTTGAGGTCGCCTCGAACCTCGTCCGCAAAACGGTAGCCAGGGTTGTAGCGCCCGCTGCCGGTCGGGTCGCCGACCTGTGCCATGAACTTCGGGATGACCCGGTGGAACTCGATGCCGTCGTAGAACGGACGCTTGGCCCACTGACCGGTTGCCGGGTCCTTGAACGCCTTCAGTCCGCGGGCCAGACCCACGAAGTTCAGGACGGTCTGCGGGGTCTTCTCGTAGTACAGCTCGCACTTGAGCTCGCCAAGGGTGGTTACGATGGTCGCGACCAGCGGCCCATTGCCCTCAATGCCGTCGAGGAACGTCTCGCTGTTCTGGCCAGGCTTGAGCTCGGCCTCGGGCTTCTTGTCGCCCACGGGCTCCGCCCCAGCGGCCGGCTTCGCGGCGCCATCGGCCTGTTTCTCCCCGCCCGCCGCAGGGGTCTGCGCCTTGGCCTGTCCTTTGTCCGCCGCCTCGGCGGCCGGAGCGGCCGGGTCCTTGGTCTCCTTGGGAGCCTCGGTTGTGGGCATGACCGATTTGCTGCTGTCACAGCCCACCGCGACCAGTAGCGACAACGCCAACGCGGCGCGAATGCACTTCACCATTTCTCTACTCCTCGTATCTGCCTACTTCCCCATGGGGGAGCAGACCAGTTGAATGCTGTCGATGAGCGCGCCAGCGCCGCCACGTATTCCCGTGACAACGTGACCCGGGGGACACTCACGCACATAGGGGCGACCTCCGCCGCCACCGGCCCGCGGCATCACCGTCGTCTCAGAACCGAGGGTCGCCCCGCCGCCGCCGCCGCCGTGTACATCGGCGTCCGCGCGGTGGTTGTCGAGCTTGCGCTCCACGTCCTTGAGCGACTTCTGAAGATCGCCCAACGACTTTCCGCCGAGCTTCTCCGCGTTCTCCGCCACGCCTGCGCGGTTCGCGTAATCGGCAACGTCGGCAAAGCTCGCCTCGGACTTGTATACGGTCTTCGGGGGCGCGACTGCCTTGCCCTCCGCCGGGACGGGCGCCTCGTCCACGGGCTCGGGGACCGGCTCCGCCACGGGGTCCGCATCGGCGACCTTCGCCTCGGCGACCTTCGCGTCAGCGTCCGCGGGGATGGCGAAGGGCTCGCGCGTGAGCTCTGACTTGTCCCACATCACGCTGAGGAACACCGTGTCACCGGGCTTGGCGATGGAGTCGCGGATGGTGCGAGTGCCGCCCAGACGGACATCGTATTTGCCGTCCACAACGCTGACCCAATGGGTCTCGCGCCAGGCCGGACGCCGGTCCTTTTCGCCCTTGTACATGGCGAATTCGAGAGGAAAAATGCCTGCTACCGGCCGCTGCCGCTCGTCGAGCAGCTGGCCCTGGTAGTCGATCTCGACGCCGTCCTTCGGCCCGGCCTGTCCGGGTTGCACCGTGGTCAGCGCGCTGAGCACGATAAACGTCGCGGCGAGCGCGAGCAGGGTCTTGAACTTGAGGTCGGTCTTCACAGTCAAATTGGGTCCGCAATCAAAGTCAGGAAGAGCTCAACATCCAGCGTCAGGCCGCCCGTGGGCGGCTGGGCGCCGGCCTGAACCTGGAACTCCGTGCCTTGTGCGACGCCAAAGTCCAGGTCGAAGACCAGCGGGCTGGCCGCGCTGGTGTTTTCGTGATGAATCTCGGCGTCGCCAGCTCCGTCTGTCCCGGCAGGGAGGGAATCGATCGTAGCAATGAGCACTGCGTCCGCGGCGGACGGGTCGGCGGCGCCCAGCGGGCCAAGTGCGACCTCGATCGCATCGATGTCCGCGTTCAGAGTGTTGTCGCGGATTGTGTAGCTCAGCTTCTGGATCTGGAGCTCCTTGAAGCGCCCTTTGTACTGTACGAGCTCCGGCGTCATCGTCGTCAACTCAAAATCGACCCCCTCGGCCAACACTACGGTGCGGTCGTTGCCAGTAGGCTCCGCGTTCTGGAGGCGGAGACTCGCGGTGTAGTTGAGCTGCTGGTTGTACTCGAACTGGGTCTCACCGCAGGCGGAACACAGTCCAACGAGAAGAACAACGGCCCATACGGGGGCTGGAACAGTGCGGGTGGTCATGATTCGTCCTCGGGGGCGGCGATCGGCGCGCATCATAGTGACAGCGCGCCCTGGACTCAACGTTCCTCGTCCGGAGCGCGCTTGACGCGCACCCTGCTGCGGACGCTGGGCCGCACGGCTTCTTCGTTCGGCCGCAGCCGAATCTCGGTCTTGATCTCGAACGTCACGGAGGTCAGCAGCCGCTGAATCTCCTGGGAGACGGTCGCCCCGCTGACGAGCTCCCGGATCTCGCGCGCCATCAGCCTGGACAGCTCGCCGCGCACGGTCTGCGTGCGCTCCGACACCACGGAGGCCAGCTCGCCCGGCAGCGGAACCTCGGCACCAACGCGGCGCAGCCCTTCGTCGGCCAACTGCTCCGCGCTCGCGGAGATTGCCCGCTTGATCAGCGCGGGGAGCACCTGCGCCGCCATGGAGCGCGCCAGCTTGCGCACCCCCTCCTGGGCCTCCTCGTCCAGCGGGAGTTCGTCGGAGAAACCATCGTCGATGGCCGCTTCGACCTTCTCATCCGCGGCGGCAACGGGGGGATGGGTTGCCGAGCTGGGCTCCTCGGACTCCGGCCGCCGCACCCGCGTGAGCAGCACGCGCCGACGCTTGGGCGCGCGCTTGCGCACGAGCCGCACACGCCTGGCGTCACCGGGCTCGTCGGTCACTGCTGCGCCTCGAGCTTCTTGACGATCTCGCGGGTCGGGTCCAGGTCGCGGTTGCGGTGCGCGGGATCTACCCGGGCAAGAAACCGCTCCAGGAAGTAATGGGCCCGATCCCCGTCGCCGGTGCGCAGGTAGAGGCGGCCCAGCGCGTGGAGCACATCCGCGTCCCCCGGGCGTCCGGCCAGCGACAGCTCCAGATCCGTGCGCGCCTCGTCATAGCGTCCGGCAGACGCGAGGGCGCGTCCGCGCAACAGCCGCACGCGTGAGTCCTCCGGGTGCTCGTCGGCCAGCGGGTCCAGCACGCGCAGCGCCATCACGGGGCGCGCCTCAGCAAGGTAGCGAGCAGCCAGGTCCAGCTGCTCCTCCAGCGTGCCATGCAACGCGGCGTCATCGACCCCCTTGTCCCGCTGGGACGCCAGCTTCCGGCGCGCGCGGCTCAGGTTCGTGGCGGCCTGCTCCATGCCGGGATCCCGCTCCACAACGACCTCCCACGCACGAACGGCACCCGAGAGGTCGCCGCGCAACGCCAGCACGACACCGAGCTTGTAATGGGCTTCAATACCGTCTTCGTCGAGCTGCGCAGCACCCCGGTACAGGCGCGATGCGAGCGGAAGATTGTTCTCCTGGTACGCGATGTCGGCGCGCTCCACCAGGCTCCCCAGGTCACCATCGACAATCGGCGCCTCGTCCTGCGCCGCGGCGACTTCCTCCTCAGGTTCATCGCCCGCGGTCCCCTCGAGACTCGCCACGATCTCTTTGGCGCGCGCGACCCACTTCTGTTCCGAAGGTCGCTTCTCCCGCTCGATGTAGCTGCGGAACGCGCCCAGGGCCTTGGCGTCCTCTCCATTCTTGCGGTGCGACTGGCCGAGGCCGAAGTAGCCATCCGGGTCGTCTGGGGCGACCTCGATGTACTTCCCATAGAACTCGATCGCCCGGTCGTACTCGGCCTTTTTGCGGTAGATGTAGCCCAATTGGTACAGGGACCGGTGCCAGTCCGGCAGCGCCTCGCGGCCTTTGGTGTAGGTCTCGATGGCCGCATCCCAGTTCTTGCGCCCCACCTGGGCCTTGCCGAGACCAACCCACGCGTCCCGGTTCTTGGGGTCGCGGCTGAGCGCCTCGCGGAAGCTCGCCTCCGCCTTGATCCAGTTTTTGGATTTGAGCGCCGCTGTGCCAGACGAGACGATTTCGTCGACCGAGGTCTCCTGCGCGGCGGCAGGAACACAGAAGAGCAACACCAATGCGAGCGCCCACGCGCGGGTGAATTTCATGCGCGCGATGCTCCCACAAGCGGGTGGGGACTTCAAACGCCCCCGCGCGCGGTTACAGCCTCCACGGCGCGCCGTCGCCAGCCGTCTCACTCTGGACAAATAAAACGACCAGCGGCACCGTCCAGGTCCAACCCCGTCATGAGGAACGTGATGCGCTCGACTCTGCGACTCTTTTCGGTCTTCGTCTGCCTGGCCATGGCCACACCCGCGCTCGCCCAGGATTCACCACCCGCGCCCAAGCCGGAAAAGACAGCCAAAGACGCGGACGCAAAGTCCGGCAAAACAACAAAACTTCCCAGTGGCCTGGCCTACCAGGACCTCATCGTCGGAGAGGGCGCCAGTCCGAAGAAGGGGCAGATTGTCGTGGTCCACTACACAGGCTGGCTGTCGGTGGACGGCGAGCCCGGGGCCAAATTCGACTCGTCGCTCGATCGCGGTGAGACCTTCAAATTCCCACTGGGCGTCCAGCGGGTCATCAAGGGCTGGGACGAGGGCGTCGCCACCATGAAGGTCGGCGGCCGCAGGCGGCTGGTGGTGCCGCCCCAGCTGGGGTATGGGGACCGCGACCTCGGCGTGATCCCGCCCAACTCGACGCTCATCTTCGAAGTTCAGCTACTCGGTCTCGAGTAGCCCGAAAATCTGCTCGTACATCGCCGGCCACGTGCTCGGCGGGAACGAGTGGCCCATTCCCGCCAGAATCGCCAGCTTGGCACCCGGGATGTGATCGGCGGTGTCGATGCCCGCCTCCACCCGAACCAGCGGGTCCGCGTCGCCGTGGATGACCAGCGTCGGCGCCGTCACTTTGCCCAGCAGGTGCCG
>CALBXO010000948.1 GCA_937890335.1 uncultured Pseudomonadota bacterium
CGGCTGCGCCAGGTCGCGACGCGGTCGAGATCCGCGCCGAGAATGTGCATGGCGTCGTCGCGCTCAAGGGGATCGCGGCCCTCAGTGGGGACGGCGAAGCAGAGCGTGGCCTCGGGGAGCTCGTCGCGCAGGCTTGGGAAGTGAAGCCTGAGGTCGAGCTCGACGGCGTCGGTCACCCGCCCAGAAGTGGCAGGATGAAGAAGTAGCCCACCGCACCCAGGATGGCGACAACGAGGACCACGGCCACAAGCATGATGGCCTTGTTCCCGCCGCTGCTTTTGGGCTCGACTTTGGCGGGGATGACAACCTTCTTGCTGGCGGCGTCGTCCAGCGACACCGGCTCCTGCGCATCGGGAATCCGGTGGATGGCGGAGTCGTCGGCGATGGAGTCCTCAATCAAGTCGAGGACCGAGTCCATCGGGGAGTCGTCAGGGACGGGCGTGGGCGCGTCGGTGATCTCCGGACCGGGAATCGGATCGAGCTCCGGCAGTGGCTCCACTTCGACTTCGGGCAGCTCAGAGGAGTCCTCCAGCGGATCTTCCGGCGGGGCCATCACGTCGGCGACCTCGACGCCGGCTTCGTCCGGGTTGGGCGTCGCGGGGTCCTCCGCCGAGAGCAGGTTGGCGACAATCTCCTCGGTGTTGGTGTGTGGAATCGGCGCTGGTGTCTGCGTCTCAGCGACGGCCTCGTCAAACTCCGCCACCGCCTCCGCGAACTGATCCTCGAGCCCGACCGCCGCGAGAGAGTCGTCCTCCTCGGCCGTCTCGACCTCTGGAATGACCTCGGCCCCGTGGTCCGCGTCGTCCGACGCAGCGGGGGGCGCTTCATCGGGTGTGTCGGAGGCCTCTGGCGGAAGATCGAGGATGGCCGCGTCGTCCTGAGTCGAAGTTTCCACCTCGTCGGGATCGTCCTCCACTGCGACGGCCGACGCGAAAAGCGGCGTCCCGTCGTTGGGGCACATCAGCACATCTTCTTCAAAGGACCCGCCGCACGTCGTGCAGATCTTCAAGCCACCCTCCCTCGAATTCGCAAAAGCACGGTCAGACTACGTGCAACGCGTGGTACTGCCAAGGAAAAACGCGGCTGTGACGCCGGGTCGGGCCCCGAGCCGATTCTGGAAACAAGGTGGGTGAAAAATAGAGCCGAGGTCGAGACTCAGGGCATCCGATGGAATCGGGCGGTCGCGCCTGAGCCCACCGCCACCAACACGAGGGAATCATCGCGGAGCGCTGTGATGCGCCAGGCCTGCGCCGTGTCGACGACGAGTGTCGCGACCGGGCCCTGCAGTTGAACACTGGCTGGCACGACTGCGTCGTCGCTCTCGCCTTCGATAAGCAGGGCGACGTCTCCGGTCACGGCGTCGTGTCCGAGGAAGACAATCGACAGGTCCAGCGCATCGGCGCTGCCGTCTTCCCACATCCAGACACCCGGCAGCAGCGCTTCGATCTCCTCGGCACGTTGTGCCTCGGTGCTGGTGCGGGTGGCTGCCACGCCTGAATCCAGGTCGGCCACGTCCGCCTCAACGCATGCCGACGCCGAGGCGGTCGCCAGGGCGAGGCCCGCGACGAACAGCGTGGTGCGTAGGGTTTGGGCGTGTGCGCGCATCGACTCCATCGTGGTCGAACCTTCTGCGAATATAACCCGGGGATCAGGGGTGTCAACCGCTCGGAGGTGGCCGCGTGCGCCGCCGGGCGTCCTGCGTGTGTGCCAATTCACTTTGGGCCCGCGGGTAGGGTGAAGACGTTGTTGCCCGATGCGGTCACGTGGATGCGGTGGGCGCGCTTGGGTTCGTCCCGTTGCCAGGTTTTCACCGTGTAGGTGCCGGGCGCGAGACCAATTTTCAACCGCCTCTTCGACGACTTCCCGGCGACGCTGACGCTCCCCCACGGCGCGGCCCCGATGTGTACGTCGACCAGCGCGGCCTTCGTTACGGTCGGGGTCTTACCTGCCGGCGCCGCCGTCGGCGTATTCGCCGCGGCGGCGGTGGCGTCCGCTCGTCGTGAGGGTCGGACCGCGGGACGCTTGGTGCTTCCGCCCACATCGAGAGGCCCCACGTCGGCGTTTTGCGCCAGGTCCGGGTTCTGGGCTACCGCGGCGGGAGCCACTTCGATTGCGGCGGAGTCGTCCGGTCCCCCGGCGTCGTTCGGTCCGCCGGCGTCGGCCACGCCGGAATCGGGTTCCGCCTGCGCAGCGGCGTCCACCGTGTCCACTGTGCCCAACGCCGCGGAGGGCCCATCGTCTTGGGTGTCAGGGTGCGAGAGTTCTTTGATGCCGAATGCGCCCAGGCCGACGATCACCGCGAAGCCGAGCAGAATGACGCTGATCGTCAGAAGCAGCTGTGTCTTGTGCCGCGTGGTCCACCGGAGGGGCGGCGGCGTCGTCGGCGGCGGGTGCGCGACAGCGTCCAGTGTCAGCGCGTCGGGATCCTGCACCATCCCAGTTGGCGTGGTCGCTGCCGGGACCGGCGCGGAGAGTGCCTCCCGAAATCCAGAGGCGAAATGGTCCGCGCGCTGTGGGCGCGCCGCGATGTCTTTGCTGAGGCCCGCGAGCAGCAATCGCTCCAGCGCCGGCGGGGCGCCGGTATCGCCCAGGGCCCCAAGCCGCGGCGGCTCTGCGGTCAGGTGCGCCATCGCGACCTCGATGGGCGTGGCTCCGCGGAAGGGCAGCACTCCAGTGAGCAGCCGGTAGGCCATGACGGCCATCGCGTAGACGTCGGTATGGGCGCCCATGGGACCGTGTTCGCGCCGAATCTGTTCCGGGGCCATGTACGAGGGGGAGCCGAGTACGGTCCCGGTCTCGGTCAGGCTGTGCTCACCGTCGGACGACGCGACCGTCACCGCCTTGGCGATCCCAAAGTCGATGACCTTGACGAAGTTGGGGTCTCCACCACGGGTCACGAGCATGATGTTGGCGGGTTTGATGTCGCGGTGGACGAGCCCCAATCCGTGTGCCTCGTGCAGGCTGCCGGCGACGCCTTCCAGGATGTCTGCGCAGTCGGCCAGGCTCAGCACGCCCTCGGCCCGGATTCGCTGTTCGAGCGACCAGCCCTCCAGGTACTCCATCGCCAGCCAGAACACGCCGAGGTCCGGGTCGTCGCCGAAGTCGTGGTAGACGACCGTGTTGGGGTGTCGCAGCTTGCAAGCAAAGCGCGCCTCGTTACGAAAGCGATCCAGCGCGGTTTCTTTGTCGGCCAGGTGGGCGCGCAACACCTTGAGGGCCACCTTTCGGCCCATGCTGAGCTGCTCGGCCTGGTAGACCTCGCCGTAGCCCCCGGCGCCCAGCAGCTTGTCCACGCGGAAGCGGCCGGACACGATCGTCCCCTCTGCAAATACGTGGCCGGTCATCACTCGCTGTGCGCGTGTTGAAGGGTCTCCCCGCCCTTGAAGAACAAGTAGAGGGACCAGGGTCCGAGGGCCACCGTCGGCGGCACGGCCACCTCGATGTCCACCATGCCGCGGGCGTCCGTCGTCCCTTCGCCCACGCGGATGAAAGTCTCGGGGGCAAACTCTCCCTTGGGCACCAGGAACGCCTCTACGGCTTTGCCCGACAGAGGGATTCCCTCTTCGGTCGTGAGCTGACCGCGGACATCAAAGCTGTCGGCCCGAAACACGCTGGTGGGCGCTGTCACGACTTTGACCCGCGTCGGACGACGCAAGGGGGTCTCGTGTCCGGGCGCGGATGGGTCCGCCTGGCCTGGGAAATTCAGCTCAGGTTCGCCGTCCACATTGTCGACCGCCTCACCCGGTCCGACATCGTCGGGTTGCGGTGTGTCCGCGGGGCCCGGACGCGGCGCCCCTGCGGTCTCCGATGGCGTACCTTCGATGGGCTCGCCATCCCCGTCTCCGTCGATGTCCGCTTCCCCCTGGCCGGAGCCCAGTCGGTGGCTGTAGCTGGTGTCGAACCCTTCGGGTTTTGGCAGCTTGTCGCCCTCGGGCGGAACATGCAGGACTTTGTCGGCGCTGTTGCGCAGGTTGAAGTCGCTGGCAGCGCCGCCGAGGTCGACCCGCAGCCAGCCGCGCCGGGGGACGTAGACCTCTACGAAAGCGTGGGCCTCGTTGTGGACATACCGGCTCAGAATCCCCAACCCCTGCGCCGTTACGGTGAACGCGAACGCGCGATGTCGGCAGACGCCGAGCCCGTTGAGAGCGAGGTCGCGGTAGATGTCGTCGCTGAGTTGATCCTGGGGGAACTCCTCGGCTTTGAAGGCGCGGAACCACGCAACCAGAGCCTCCAATTGGGCCTTGAAGGGAGCGCCAGGCTCGACGCCAATGTCCTCGGCTACGCTGAGTGCCGCCGCGGCGACGTTGGGGGGTACCACGGGACGTCGTCGACGATCGAGGGCGCCCACGGCGACCTCGGGGTCGATTTCCCCGCCAAAGTAGGTCTCGGGCGCTTCCATCAGGTAGTTGATTCGCACGGTCCCGTCGTAGTCGGCCGACACGTAGAAGTTGTCGGCAGCATCACGGAAAAAGCTGAGGTAGGTGCCCGGCTCCGTCTGGTAGCGGAGTATCTCGGCGGTGGGAGCAACCGACGGAATGGGAAGCTTCTTGCCCCGGCGCAACTCGACCAGGACCGATCCCCAGAACCGCTGGTGGCCCACACGGATCGGGCGGTCGCGAACCTCGAGCTGTTTGGTTCGACGGTCCCGGATGCCCAGTGAGTAGTCGGCGTGGACATCATCGCGCGACGAGACCCGTTTCCACGGAACGATGGACGGGTTGAAGACGGTGAAGTAGCTCAGCTCGTTGTCGAGCGTCGTCTTGCGATCCGGTCGGGCGAGATCCTCGTTGTCGAATGGGCCGTTGTGCGCCGCGAGGCCAGCCCCGGTGGGGCCACGCGGCACGCCATCGGCGCCGACCTCCATCTCATCCCCTCGGTTCTGGATCGAGAGGGGTGGGGGCAGATCGGGGCTGCGAACTGCGTCGGCGAGTTCGTCTGGCACGGGGTCCGACTCCCCCGGAGGGCCCTCTGGCGAGTCCTCGGTCGGGGTTAGAATGAAGAACTCGTGGAGGACCTCGTCGGCGCTGGCAGAGGTCGTCAACGCGAGCGTGGTCACCCCGGCGACGATCCACGCGGCGACGCGCCAAGCGCGGGGCTGGCGGGTGGCGAGGTGCAATAACGGTGAGCGAGGGTTGGCCATCGAGAACACAACACCGACGGCGGGACTAGAATTCGAAGCGTGTGTGAACCATTGCGCCACCGTCCGTTGGCGAGATGCCCGTGGACGGTGGGCTCTCGGCTGAACCGGTGTCGTCGAGCAGGTACAGAATCACGCCAGTGGCGACAGCGACGGCGCCGACGCCGTAGAACAGGTTCGCGTAGAGAGCCTGGCTCTCACCCTGTGCGATCAGCTCGGTGTTCGGCTGCTCACCGCGCGAGGCTTGTCCCTGAAGATCGGACTCGATGCTGCTGGCGGACAGCCCGAAGAAACCGCCGGCGGCAAACGATCCCACACCAATGCCAATGAGGGACACGCCGGTGATGGTCAGAGCGCCGGCTCCACCCCCACCACCGGGCTCTTCGACAGCGGCCTCGATTTTGGCGTTGACGACGGACTCCTGCCCCGCGACGATCTCCACGTTCTGGGACCACTTCGACTGGCCGTCGACCACGAGCGCCACGGGGTAGACGCCCGGCTCAAGCTCCAGCGGCCCGAGCGGTGCCGGACCGCGGTCCTCTCCGTCCACCGTGATCCGACCCTTGACGTTGGCGGTGACAAACAGCGTGCCCGTCGTGCCGCCGGGTTTCTCGAACTCGACGGCGACGGCCTCGCCGGCGGTTGGCGCGATGGTCTGGGAGAGCAGCTCACCGTCGTGATCAACGGCCACTGTGTGTTCGCCCGGGGGTACGGTGATGATGCACGGGGTGACGCAGCGCGGCTCTCCGTCGTCGTCGATGTAGACGTTGAGTCCCTCTGCGGGGCCGGCGATGGTGACTGTGGAGAGACTGCCCGCGATCAGCTGCTGGAGCTCAAACAGGGTCTCCTGCACTGGCTCCGCGTTGGGCGCGTTGGGGAGCTCCTCAAGGTAGCGCGTGAAGAACGCGAGGGCCTCCTGGTACTCGCCTGCGTCCTTGAGCG
>CALBXO010000949.1 GCA_937890335.1 uncultured Pseudomonadota bacterium
CCTCGTAGTACGGGTCGCCCGTGATCTGGAACCCGTCGAGGTAGACGCCGACCAGCTGCGCGTTGTCGTAGAGCATCTTCTCAAAGTGGGGGATCTGCCACCGCGTATCCACGGTGTAGCGGTGGAAGCCCCCGCCGACCTGGTCGTGCAGACCACCGTCGGCCATCTTGTCGAGGGTGCGCGTCGCCATCCACAACGCCTCCGGGTCGCCCGTTCGGCGGTGGTACCTCATGTACATCTCCAGCGTGACCGGACGCGGAAACTTTCGCTGGACGCCGAAGCCGCCGTTGTCGGGATCGAACGCACCTGCTCGCGATTGGGCCGCCGCGACGAGCGCCTGGGCGCCCGGTACGGCAGTGGGCCGGGTTGGCGCGGCGGCACGCTGAAGACGACGGCTCATGGTCTCCGCCTTGGCGACCACCGCTGACTTGTCGGACTTGTACTCCGCCGACAGTTCCCGAAGGATCGTCAAGAATCCCTTTCGGCTCCCGCGGGCCCCATCGCGCGGTGGGAAGTACGTACCACCAAAGAACGGTTTGCGGTCGGGCGTCATGACCACCGTCATGGGCCATCCTCCCCCACCGGTCAGGATCCGCACGCTGGTCATATAGACCGCGTCGACATCGGGGCGCCGCTCGCGGTCTACCTTGATGGGGATGAAATTGCGGTTGATGAGCTCCGCGATCTCGAGGTCCTCAAAGCTCTCGCGCTCCATCACGTGGCACCAATGGCAGGTGGCGTAGCCGACGCTCAGGAACACCGGCCTGTCCAGGCGCGCCGCCTCGGCAAACGCCTCGTCACCCCAGGCGCGCCAGTCCACCGGATTGTGCGCGTGTTGGAGCAGGTAGGGGCTGTTCTCGAAGATCAAGCGATTGGTGAATGTGGGGGTGTTGCCCTTCTTGTGGTGGGTACGCGGCTCGTACGCCGTGCCCTTGCCCGCCAGCGCCGCGACGAGCTTGGACTGAAGTTCGGGGCTGTAGGCTTGTGCACCTGGAAGCATGGATTTGCCTTCGGCCTGGTCGGGCGCCGCCACTGGGGTTGGCGCGGGCGACTGGGTCGCCGGAGCCTCGGTCTTGGGGGGTTCGTTGGTCATGCAACCACCGCAGAGGACGACCTGGAGCCCAATGCAAGCGAGACGAAGAATGGGGGACAGGCGATTCATGCGCGCAGCATGGCACGCGCCCTGAGTCCGGGCAACGCGCCGTCGCGGACCGTCTTGGGATCGCAGAGCACGGGAGCCGCAGCTGGCCAGACGCCGGCCTGCCGGACGACGGGGGCTGAAATCAGGCTTCCACGCCGTCAACAAAGAGCTTGTCGAGGAGGGGGGAGAGACCCTGAACCGCGGTGCGCTGGGTGTAGAACTCGAGTCCACGCAGTCCGCCCAGCTCAGCGCCGCCACCGGCGCGACCGGGCCCGCCGTGCTGCATCTGCGGAAGAACCGTGCCGGGTCCCGGCGAATGCTCGGCGACCTTCTTGTTGGCCACGTGGATACGCCCGTGGAACGGGGCGATGCCGAAAATCATCTCGGACAGGAACGCCGCGTCGTCGGAGTAGACCGAGGCGACAAGTCCCCCGTCTCCGCGCTGCACCAGGGCCACGGCGTCGGCGGCAGTGCCGTCGAACGGGATCAGCGTGGCGACTGGACCAAAGACCTCGTGCGCGTGCACCGCGTCGGCGGCGTGGCCGTCGGCGACCTCCAGCAGGGTCGGCGCCACAAAGTAGCCATCGCGCTCGAGCGCCTTGCCGTCGCCATAGGCCACCGTCGCCACGCTCCGGAGTCGGTCGATGCCGGCGCAAATGTCTCTGAGCTGCGACGCGGTGGCCAGCGGTCCCACGGTGGTCGCCTTGTCGCCAGGGTCCCCGGTTGCGGAGCGGTCGAGCTCCTCGCTCAGGTCGGTCCGCACATCGTCGAGCAGGTCGCGCGGGACAAAGACACGGCGGATGGCCGTGCACTTCTGGCCGGCCTTTTGCGTCATGTCCACGGCCACTTCCCGGATGAACAGGTCCCAGGTGGGGCTGCCGGGCTCCGCGTCGGACCCGAGCACCGCCGCGTTGACGCTGTCCGCCTCCAGGTTGACCCGGACGTTGTGGGCCAGCACCGTCGGATGCCCGGCGATGGCGCGCGCCGTGTCGCTGGAGCCGGTGAAGGCCACAACGTCCTGCGCCGTGAGGTGGTCCAGCAGGTCCCCGACGCTCCCCATGATGGTGCTGAAAGCACCTGCGGGGAAAATCTCAGCGGCGACGAAGAGCTCAGCGATGCGCGCGGCGACCACCGCAGTGCTCGTCGCCGGCTTGGACACCACCGGCACACCGGCGAGGATGGAGACAGCGAGCTTCTCGCATGTGCCCCACGCCGGGAAATTGAACGCGTTGATGTGCACGGCGCACCCCGTCAGCGGCACGCGAATGTGCCGGCCAACATAGCGAGGGTTCCGGGACAGGCGCGTCTCGCCGCCGTCCAACAGGAACTTGCCGTCGCCGAGCTTCTGACCGAGCCGACCGTAAAAGGCCAGCGTGCCCGACGCGCCGTCGATGTCGAATTTGGCGTCCTTGCGCGTGTTCCCACCGTTGCGCAAGGCCAGGTCAATCAGGGCCTCGCGCTCCTCATGGATGGCCTTCGCGGCGAGCTCCAGGAGTGTCCCACGCTCCGCGAACGTCATCGCGCGCAAGGCCGGTCCGCCGTGGGTGCGCGCAAACGCCAGCGCCGCGGCCATGTCCAGGCCGTTGGTGCTGGCCTCGGCCACCACCTCACCGGTGGTCGGGTTGTGGAGATTTCGCGCGGGCGCCTCACCTTCGAACCAGGCGCCGCAGACATAGGATTTGAGGGTCGTCGTCATGCGGCGAACAGTAGTTCACCGCTCTGAGAATGCCAACCGCCCGCGTCACCGACGACCCGATCGAGGTGACGGGAGAAATCGTCATCACCCCCTCTCAGGGCGGTTCGATCCCGTTCGCCTTGAGCAGCTCCAGCAGTTCAGAAACTCGCCGGGCCTCCACCGCTGCGCGTTGCGACTCGGCCTCCGCGCGTTGCGACTCGGCCTCCGCGCGTTGCGATTCGGCCTCCGCGCGTTGCGATTCGGCCTCCGCGCGTTCAGCCTGAGCACGGGCACTGGCGCTCTGCTCGTCCACCCGCTCGGCGGGGGTCGGGACCACGTCGAGTGGCTCCAGGGATCGCGCCACTCGTACGCGCTTGCCATCCGCCGAATCAATGGCCACGAAGTAAGCCTGAAACGACTCGGAGTATACGGCGTCGCCATCCACCGTCTGTTCGCGGAAGACCCCGTCGCTCTCGCGTTTCCAGTGCTGAAGCGCCACTCCGCGACGGAAGGGTCGTTCGGAGGGGAACGGGTCGTAGATGATCAGCTCATCCACACCGAGGTCGTCGTACTTCTCGGGCCCAAGCTCGTAGTCCTTGCGCCAATCGTAGGACACCACCTCCAGCGCGAACACCGGGGTGGGATGGTCCTCGCGCCAGGTCTGCCACGAGCTCACCCAGGGATCGGCGGGCGGGTTCCAGAGCAGGTACACATCCGGCGCGACGCGGACCTGCGGGTCCGCCTCGATCCAGGCGACGTATTGGTCGCTGTCGATCACATAATCGGACCAGCCGCGCTCAGCCGCGAGTTGCCGCAGGCTGGAGACCAAGATCCCGATGATGTCCGTCTGGACGCGGCCCTCACCCATCTCCAGTTCCTCGTCGAGGTACCAGCGGGAGAGATCGAAGTGTGGTGAAACCGTCATCTGTGAGCCTCCATGGAGAGCCTAG